>JAUVLE010000051.1 GCA_030595905.1 Candidatus Cloacimonadota bacterium
TGCAATAAGCTCCCGCAAAGCACTCAGGAAAAGGATAAACAGTCGATTTGGGAAGTACAGCGGATTTGTGAAAGCAATAGTTATCGGAGATAAGACAGACCTGGAAGAACAACGCACGATACTTAATAGAGCAGGATTGAGCCACCTTCTTGCCGTTAGCGGACTGCATGTGGGAATATTGTCGTTAGTTATTTTCCTGATTTTGAACATAATGATCCCGAACCGAACCATCTCTCGATTTCTTTTGATAATCATCCTGTTTGTTTATGGCGCCGTATGCATGTGGTCTCCTTCCGTGACCAGAGCAGTTCTGATGATAAGTTTGTATCTTGTTTCTAAAGTAATCCAAAGAAGAGCTAACGCTAATAATATTCTGGCTGTCAGTTTATTAATTATCACGATATTTCGACCTTTGCAGCTATTCTCCGTAGGACTTCAAATGTCTTATGTAGCAGTGCTTGTGCTGTTAAATGTTCTTCCTTCATTTAAATTCATTAAATTTAAAAAAGAAGAAATCGATATTTTAAGGATCGGGAAGAAGATCTTGAATGCTGTTTTAATCCTTCTTGTAAGTTCATTTGTTTTAAACATCTTTCTTTCCCCGATAACGCTTTTGTACTTTAATCAATTCAATTTGAATGGAATGATCGGGAATTTATTGGGAATACCTTTAATATCGCTGTTGCTGCCTTTGACGCTGGTTGTTATTTTTATTCCTGATTTCGGCTTTTTTATATACCGGTCTGCTTTCAACGGTGTAATGTTCATTTTTGATAAATGGACAGAATTTTCTTCAAATCTACCAATGCATTTTGATTTCATTCATATCAATTTATTCCAGTTCTTCATTATTTATTTTATTCTTCTTTTTATCTTATTATGGTTCAGGAATTTCAGGAAGAAGACATCTTATCTATATATCATATCGATAATGCTGTTAGCGATCTCGCTGCTTGCTTTTGGAAATGAACGAACAGAAAAACTTAAAATAACTTTTTTTGATTGCGGATTGGGTGATCTGGCTTTGATAGAAACACCGGAAGGTGAAACTCTCCTGATAGATTCAGGACCCACAGAATCTACTCCACAGCATTTTGAAAGTTCTGCTCTTCCCTACTTCAAGGATAATGGATTAAAAAGTCTGGATTGGGTTGTTATTACTCATGCGCACAACGACCATTACGGTGGATTACCGTTCGTTCTTGATCATCTAAAAGTAAAGAACCTGGTTATTACAGATGAATTCAAAACCCGTAAAATTTGGAAGACATTGATCCCGAAGATCACCGAAGAGCAATGTAATATCATCATTATTTGCGATACAACTCATCTCGCATTGAACTCAATAAAAACAAAGATCCTTCATCCCGATATATCTTTTTCTCACAGGAATATCAATAATCTATCCATTGTTATCAGGCTCGATTACAAAGAATTTTCCGTTCTTTTTACTGGAGACCTGGAAGTAGAAGGTGAAGAATATTTATTAGAAAAATATCCCGAATTCCTCGATTGTGACATATTAAAGGTCGGACATCATGGAAGCAAAACTTCCAGCAGTTATGAATTTCTAAAAGCTGTAACTCCGGATCAGGCGTTCATTTCAACTGCACTAAAGAACAGGTTTAATTTTCCGCATAAAGTCACATTAGAAAAATATGAATTTCTGGGAGATAATTTATTCATCTCGGGAAAAGACGGAGCACTTCAGATAACAACAGATGGAATAACCGCACACTTTAAAACATATCTTTCCGAAAAAGAATTTATAGATAACGATTTGAACTAATAAAAAAAGCCCCGAAAGATCGAGGCTTTTTCAATTTTGTAGATTTACTTCATAAAGACCTGCCCTGTGAAGTGGTAAAGCCTACTTCATCAGGAAGAAAAAGTTGCCCCGAATTGCTCCGGGGCAAATTCACTTATTTCATAAGGACCTGTCCTATGAAGTGGCAAAGCCTACTTCATCAGGATCATTTTCTTAGTTGAAACATATTTTCCGGTTTTCATCTTGTAGAAGTAAACTCCACTTGCTACTTTCTTACCACTATTATCTTTACCATTCCAGATAATATTGTGATATGCAGCATCAAGATGTCCTTTTAACAATGTCCTTACCTTCTCACCTTTGATGTTATATATTTCCAGAGTAACCTTTCCGGCTTCTTTCAATGAGAATGCAATGTTCGTTTCCGGATTGAACGGGTTAGGATAGTTGCCGGTAAGTTTTGTGATTAGCGGTATCAGTAATCCATCTGCTCCAACCGGTACTATGCAGGGTGCATCATTAGAGAATTCTGATTCCCAAGCGACATCATATACTGCAGTGACATTATAGATGTATTCACCCGGTTCAACATTTGTATGTATATAAAATAGATTATTTATGTTATCTGCTATCTCTTCACCATCACAATATACTTTGTAATGTGATAAACCTCTGACCGGCATTGGTGGCAATTCCCAGCTAACCACAACATTTGGTGGATTTTCACATACAGCTGTAGCATTAACCGGTGGTGGTAATGTAATTGTAATGGGTGCAAGATTAGAAGCTTCTGATTCTCCGGCAGGATCTGTGTAGATTGCTGTTACATAGTATTCGTAATCTCCTGCATCGAGTCCTTCATCATCCAAGTAGGTAAGTATCAGAGGATCTGTGATCTCTTCTATTTCTTCTCCGTCACGATATACTTTGTAACCGGAAAGAGAGCGAGAATCTCTTGCTGGTAATTCGTTCACACGTTTTACCAATTGTGAGCATGAGAATGGTGAACTCTGTGATAATCGTTGTGTTCGGACAGTAGAGGTTTGTACTCTTGGTGTTGGATTAAAAGCGATAGTTTCTCCATCACTGCCTAAAACATAACCCTGCAGATTCCAGTTGTAATCTAAACCAAAACTGGAAAGCGGATCCCATGTTACACCATCTAAAGTGATCATATCACCATAGCCTGCTATGGCAGGTCCTACATCACAGCCGGCAGGATGTGTTCCAACAGGCTGACCGATAATTGCATATCCAAACCAGAATTCATCTGCTGCATTGATCACAACAGGTGTATCGAGAGTAATTTCATTCCATGAACTAACAACAATGGACGCTAACACTTGTTCATAAACAAGGTTTGCCGCATTTGCTCCTGTCCATACTTTTATTGTATAGGAAGATTGGTCGCAGCATGGGAAGAAATTAACTTTTGTAAGTTCCATTCCATCGAAAGGTGCAATAGCTGCGGGATCCCAGCGACTGGCAACCATAAAGTCTCCACCACTGGTTAAACCAATGGATTGACCGTTCATTCCATCATCCCAATGTATCCATTCTCCTGTTACTCCACCTGGCTGTTCCCATACAAGTTCTACTTCGTTGTAGTTGACAACAGTTCCAACCAGATTTTCTGGTGGATAGAAGGTCGTTGCAGGAGTATAAGTGAATTCACATCCGATAATTTCAGATTCACCCGGATCATCATAAACCGCAGAAACACCAGCGATATAGGTATTATTCTCCACCAGATCAATTAATTCATATTCAAGATCTGTTGTGTAGCCTTGTAAAATATAACCAGCACCTAACATTTCATCAAGATATACATTATAGCCAGTGAGCTCTCTGGATGCAGATACTTCTGCAAAAGTGAAGTCATCAAAGAAGTAGGTTACGGTATCACCTGTGGGAGCTGCTGCAAAGAAATCTACTACACCAAGCTGACACATTCCGGCACTTCCCGTAGCCTGCAGACTCCATTGCCATCCATGAACGAAATTACCATTAACGTAATATTCTGCCAGATCGTTATCGAGGTCGATATCGATGCGACATTCGAACCATGCTCCGTTTGGATATGTGAATGTGGCTGCACTAGAACCTCCGGCATTGATATAACCTGATCCATCGGAAGCAAAGTAGCTTTCTATTGCCCATTCGTTACGTAGATCATCTCTACTCTCACCTGTAAAATCATGCATCAGATTAAAGTATCCACCGCAAGCGGCTGCAACATAATATTGGAAACTTACCATATAGTGTCCTGTGGTAAGATTGCCGAACATATGAACTATATCTGATGCTGCACCTTCGATCTTTACAGAATTCGGAGTGCTGTTTGCCTGCTCGTCAGATACGTATGCATCGTCATTTCCGCCTGGTGTACCACTCCAGGGTACCCAGTCTGTAGTTTGTGTACACAGGTATTGCCCTGCTGTATAAGAGTCGAAGTTATCAAAGAATACAGATGTTGAAGGTGGAAGCCATGTAACTATACCCAGTTCAGGATTTACAGCTACATTGGTTGGCGGATCGAAGGTCTCGTCGATATAAGTAAACGTCTCGCCGATTGGATCAGATTCACCTTCATCATAGACTGCTGTTACTTCTGCAAGGTAAGTCGTACCATTTACAAGTCCTGTATATTGATAGAACTCATCTGTGGTGAAGACTGGATCAACACCATCAAGATATACATTGTAGCCGAGGAAATCGCGTGATGTAACTGTCTGATTTAAAGTAATGAAATCAATTGAAGGAGTTTTAGTTCTTACACGAGCATTTCCATTACCAAAATTAGCTGCAAAACGTGGGGCTCTCACCATTTCATCGGTCGCTTCACCCATGATCCACAGATCCATCAGGAAGTCACCTACAGTAGAAAGACCGAACGCTGAATAATCAACCAGGTCACCATAGTAAGAAGCTCCATCAGTTACACCATCTGCATCCATACATGGATATGCATCTGTTGGAGAATTGCTCATCGGTTCCATAAAGATACCAACCAATCCTGATGCTGAAACTGATCCAAGATCAATTTCTAATTCCCAAGTATCGTCACCCGTAGTCTGAAGACCTGTTACTTCTACTATTTCAGTATGAGTATCCCAGTCAACTATATGAATGCTGTAATCCCAAATTCCGAATATCCCCCATGGTGAATGACGGAAGTCAACCATTTCCACTGTTACATTTGTGTAACCGGAAAGGTCATAGACAACGCCATAACCATAACCATAGTCCTGATAATAAGCATTATTGGCATTACCATCATGCTGAGTAAGTTCAAAAAGATCTCCGCCACCAGCTGGAGGATCCCATGTTGCGTAACCTGTTTCTGTAACTACGAGGTTCTGAGGTGGATCTAAGGGTGGTGCAGGTTCAATGATGTGCCATCCGAAATAATCGAATGTATCTTGAGGATATACTATCCATTCGGAATCTGTCGGGTCTGTACCGGCAGATAGAAGCCAATCCGTATTACCTGTAGTAACAGCATCTTTTCTTACCAGGGTATGATCTTTTGTAGCAGCTAATTCGCCGGCAACATCCCAGCCATCACCCGGGTCTTCAGTAGGAATACCGATAACATCGATCAAAATCCAGGTTGTACCACCATCAGAAGTCCATTCAAGACCACGAGCATCGTCACCATTGTGGTGAACAACACTTGGATAAGCAAGGATCTCATCAGCTACAGCCTGCAATACAGGATCAGCCTGGTCAGTACAGATAGCCCATGTATCTCCATTAATGGTGCCGTCTTCAAGGGTTGCTCCTGTTGGGAAGTAGTGCTGGTATTCCCAGCCACCACCGTTAACAGACTGATTTATCCTGTAATCATCAAGGTTGATTGCAGCACCGGTATTATTGTATATCTCCAGACCTTTGTTGTTACTGCTGCCTTCAATATATTCACTGAAGAATACAGCGGGAATTGGTGTACCACCTTCTTCTACAGTCATAGTAACAGGAAGAACCTCGGGACCGCCGGTAACAGCATCATGGTTTATAATTACTTCAGCCGTTTTAACTGTTCCAAAAGCTAATCCGGCAGCATCGAAGTGAACTGTTACATCCACGCTTCCGCCACCTCCGGGAACTACACCGGAACCATTATTAGTGATAGCCATCCATGATTCTGTAGCACATAATTCTAATCCGACAATAAATTCATTCTGCTGCATTATACCAAGGGTAGCAAATCCACTTACGATTGCGTCGGAAATGAACGAACCGCCGGCTGAAGCTGCACTACCTGTAATAGCTGTAACATCACAAACTACACCTGTCTCAAGACCGGTAGCAATATCAAATTGAACAAGCGTGCAATCATCATCCTGGCTGTTTCCCCAGAGGAATGGACCGCCCACGCTGAAATTATCATAAGCAAAACCATAAAAGCTTGTGTATGTTTGACATGCGAAACTGTTCAGATAAGCGCCTGTCATATCGAACAGGGTGATGTCAGTAGACCAGTTATTTGCCCAGAAACCGTTGGCAGCTTCGTCATAGGCAATACCACGAACAGCAACAGGAGCTGTAATAGTTCCTATCAGAGTCTGCGTATCGAAGTCCATAATGAATACAGTGGTATTTCCTGCTGCGCCATAGAAGTACTGCCCGTCATAGGCAAGGTCACGTACATGATCTGCACCCGGAACGGTGAATTCGCCAATGTAAGTTCCATCGAGTTCATATTTATAGAATAAATCACCATTCCATTTGGTTGTGTAAATGTAGTTACCATCACATTCAACACCGGCTTCACCACCGCCAACACCAACAGGATATTGGAATTGAAGATCGAAAAGAGCATCGGTATATGAAGAATTGAGATAAGCATTTCCAGGTCTTGGGTTTGTTTCGGATTGAGAATGATCGATTGCCCTGGTGCTGTGTTTGATCACCGGTTCATAAGTTCTATCTGAGATAAAATTCAGTCCCGCATTATATGTAAGTTCATGTGGACCCCAGTTTGTTATGGTTATAATTTCATCTGCAGTTGCATCCGGTAGAATAGAAATATCGAATGACAGAGGATCAACTGATATTTCTGCCCATTCCAGACCGAAATCTTGAGTTGTGGTCACGCCTGCTGTTAGTACAACAGAAACTGTTTCCGGGAAGTAATCCGGATGGGAAGCAGTTGCATCCCATGTGCCCGGAGCAGCATTTTCTATGAGATAATAACCTGTATTATCAGTAATATCAGTTGCTCCGGCAACTTCAACTTCTGCATTTTCGATAGGATTGGTCGTGCCGGATTCATATACATAACCTTCCAGGTGTGCACCTGCTGCAATAACAGCTGTGAACGATACATAGGCATCCGGCTCAACGCCACCATCTCCGGAGGAAATTACAAAATTGCCAATGTTATCATAAACATAATAGGCATTTTCATAAGCCCAGCTTCCTGGAGTGTATAACAATTCAACCAGGTCACCATCTGCAACAGTGAAAACATAGGTTACAGGTCCGAAACCACTAGCGACAGTGATGTCATCCAGAACAAGAACACCAGCAACTATTACATCCAGCATACCACCGTTCCAGCCGTCACCATAGTCGTCTGTAAGATCGATCGTGAAATCGGCTGTTGTACCACCGCCAATTGTACCATACAGGGCAAAGCTGAGATCATGACCTTCAAAAGCCGGCCATTGTGTATAAGATGAAATCCAGTCTGTTGAACCTCCAAAGCCACCACCCGGATTTATCCAGTAAAACTCTGTACCATATTGGTCGGTATGCGGCTGCCAGCCCCACTGTCCGCCAGAAGCAAATTCACAAGTATATTGCCATGCAACCCAATAGACACCTTCTGTTAAAGTTACAACAGAAGACAGGGTAATATTCAGGTTACCAAGCCCATCATCCACAGCAACGCAAGCCGGAACATCGAAAAGCTCTGTTCCGGGCATACCGGGTGCATCTTCATAGATCTTAAGATTACCGAAGCCTGTTCCAGGTCCGGCACCATTCCAGTATCCACCCAGGACATCCATCGCATCGATATTCCATGTTTCTCCAGCCGGAATTTCAAAGTCATCTGCCCCCCAGCAATCATAACTATCAAAAGACGGATCTACAAAATCCTGAGCTGCGATCACTCCATCTGTCGAGGGATTTGAGATTTGATCGTAAAGCAGGTCACGTGAACTGAAACTGAAGTTTCTTTGTCCTATCTGAATCGGGTCAGAGTTCAATGTGATCTCTGCGAATGCACTGCTTACGAACAAAAGTACTGTAAGTAAAATTACACTCTTTTTCATTTAATTTCTCCTTTCTTATTTGTTCGGGCGAAGCTCCGATTTATCGGAACGAAGCCCAATTTGTCACGGCGTAGCTAAAATCTTTCTATAAATCTCAGCGTAGCCGGATTTTTTTCTTTGTTTTACAAAGTTTTTCATTTAAAAAATCAGATTGCGATAGTAAATGGTCAGGCATAATAATTGCGATAGTAACATTTTTCTTTGATTTCGATATTAGCGGTTTAAATTCTTTCATTTCATAATCCATAATTTCCTTCGATTATTCCAACAATATAAAACCTATCTCAACACACTTCGACATCTATTCTTTTTCCGAATTATTTTGTCAATTCTTTTATCATAAATTTTGTTATTGAATTAAAATAATAATGTAATAATATAATATACTTAAATATAAGGAATTTCAATAATAGCCACGAAGTATTCAAATATAATTAAAAAAGAGCCCCGAAGATCGAGGCTCTTATAGATTTATCTGTACTTTTTTATCATTCAGAAGATTGAAACTATTAACATTAGTGACAAATGTCCCCAAGCTTTTAAACCATTCCGAAGGTTAAGAATTATTGGAAGTCACATAACCTTCGGAAGGTCATATGATATTATTTTAGGAGAATCATCTTCCTGGTGGATACATATTTTCCTGTTTTCATCTTGTAGAAGTAAACACCGCTCGCTACCTGTTTACCACTGTTATCTTTACTATTCCAGATAATATTATGATATGCAGCTTCAAGGTGTCCTTTTACCAATGTCCTCACCTTCTCACCTTTGATATTGTATATTTCCAGAGTAACCTTTCCGGCTTCTTTCAATGAGAATGCAATGTTCGTTTCCGGATTGAACGGATTAGGATAGTTGCCGGTAAGTTTTGTGACCAACGGCAAGATATTTCCCGCACCTGTTATTTCGGCCAGGAAGTTTATCTCCACAAGTTCGGATGTACCATCATCATAGACAGCTTTTACGCCTGCATCGTAGTAGTCACCATTAACCAGATCATAGAAATCATATTCCAGATCAGGAATATTGTTTGCTACTTCTACTTGATCCAGATATACATTATAACCTGTCAGATCACGTGTTTCTTCTGCCTTTGCTTTTGTATCTCTGCCCCTGGAACTCAGATCGGCAGCCGGAGCTTCCCATGTGAAATGAGCATAATCTTCGATGCATACTACAGCCAGGGTTTGTGGTGGATTGAATATCGGGTCATATGTAAATGGAACCTCGATGATCTCAGATTCACCCACCGGCTCATCATAAACTGCAGATACTCCTGCTGTATATTCCTGAAGTGGAATAAGACCTGAATATGTATATTCAAGTGGTGAAGGCATAATATTCGATTCTATCAGTGCACCATCGAGATATATATTGTAGCCTGTAAGGTCACGTGTGTCACTGGTAATTTCTTCAAATTCTATATCGTCGAAGTAACACATCGGGTCGGCAGTTGCGGAAGACCAGGCATAAAGGTTCATGCCGCCAAGAGAAAGAAGCCCGGCAGTACCAAAGCAACCGAGAGACCACTGATATTCATGCAGCATTACACCATCGACCCAGATCTCACACCAGTCAGTATCCAGATCGATAATTAATTCCATGTTGATCCATGTATCAAAGTTGAATGAGAAATTCAAGGCAGCAGCACCACCTGCATCAGCAGACGCAACTCCTGTTGCGTCAAACATAATCTGGAATGCCCATTCCTGACCGGGAGTGCTGGTTTTTTGAAGATTCCAATAACCGCAATATCCTGTTGGAACAAACAGATTAACTTCCATGGAATACACTCCGGATGTGTAATCATTCATAATTAATACGAGGTCAGTTAAACCTTCTACTACTACGGAATTAGTGCCGCTGAGTGCTTGTGCATCTGATATCAGTGCATCTTCAGCACCACCGGGTGCACCACTCCAGGTTGTCCAGTCAACAGATTGTACTGCCAGGTATTCACCTACATTATAAGATTCGAAATCTTCGGAGATGATGGCTGCACCGGCAGGTGCATCCCAGCTTACGGTTCCAGTTTCTTCGTCTACGGCTACATTGGCCGGCGGATCGAAGGTCTCTTCGATATACGTAAATGTATATTCAATAGGATCAGATTCACCTTCGTCATAAAGAGCAGTTACTTCTGCAAGATAAGTTTGTCCTGAATTAAGACCCGTATATTGATAGAACTCATCTGTAGTAAAGGTTTGAGGTGCACCATCCAGATATACATTGTAACCCAGAAAATCACGCGAGGAAACTGTAGAAACTGTAGAAACTGTGGAAATGCGTGTATTTGGAATATGTACATAATTCACAGCTCTTTCTACACGAGTTTCTTTTTGTGCAATCACAGGTATTACGGGTGCCATATCCACCGGTTGACCTACATATACATTATCTATAGAGATTGCGCTTCCATCGTTCCAGTTATCAACAACATTTTCTCTGAATGCAATGTAAACATCGGTTCCTGCAGAAACGAAATCTGTCAGGTTATAGGAATATGCTGCCCAGTCTGTAGGACTTCCAACCGGGAAATCGATCATATCGACTACAGTATCGAATGCAGCGGGATCATTTTGAACAGTTGTAGAGATCAGTATCTCTACATGATCTGCATACGAATCATAATAGTAAACCATGTAGAAGTCAAGCATATCACCAGCCTGGACAGTGATCTGAGGAGTAATTATCCATTGATCGTTGAAGGATGCACCGCCAGTTGTCCATGTGGCATAAGCTTGCCATTGTCCACCATCGGGACAGGCAGTAGCTTCTCCACCGGTCCAGCCGGGAAGAGGTGTGGTTCCAAGTTCAAGAGGTTCCCAGCCTGTTCCACCATCAGGATTAAGTTTAAGCCATCCATCAGGAGGGAAGGTTCCTTCAAAACCTTCGAAGAAACCGCCGCCACCAGCTGGAGGATCCCAGGTTGCATAACCTGTTTCTGTAACAAAGAGGTTCTGAGGTGAATTTAATGTAACTGAAGTATATCTTGTAATAATTCCGCCATTTCCCATAGCGATACCAAGATCACTATTGGCAAAATCTACTCCCCATAATCCAATAGAACAAGGAATTGGAACTGCAGTCCAGTTGAGACCACCATCTGTTGTGTGATATCCTTCACCAGCAATCGCCCAAACTTCATTTAAATCGATAACAGAAACTCTGGTGAAATCATTAGTAGTTCCACTTGTTTGTTGTGTCCATGTTGTACCGCCATCTGTTGTATGAAGAATCACGCCATTATAGCCGACTGCCCAGCCATTTTGGGAATCTACAAAAGAAACATCATAAATACTTTCTGTAGTTCCACTTGTTTGTTGTATCCAGGTTGTTCCTCCATCAGTTGTGTGAATAATAGTTCCATCTGAACCAATTATCCAACCAATATCTTCAGAAACCATTTCAATACTTTTGAAATCTACACTAACACCACTGGTTTGTTGATTCCATGTTGTTCCTCCGTCAGTTGTATGGAGAATAATCCCACTTTTTGCAGCAGCAAAAACTTCTGTAGTGCTAACAGCATCTATTCCAACCACATCTTCATATATACCGGTAAGTTGTTGTACCCATGTTTCTCCTCCATCTACAGTTGCAAGAATAGGGGTTTCACCAGTTTGATCATCACAAGCTGCCCAGCCGTGAAGTTGATCCGGAGCAAAAGTAATATCCCAGATCCAGTCATCAAAGCCGGAGTCTTTACTTTCCCAGGTTAATCCTCCATCTCCAGAATGGATAATAAATCCTTTAGTTCCGCAACCCCACACATTATTATCATCGACAAAAACAGTTCGTCTTAATCCGGAAGATGTTCCTGCTTGTTGAATAATCCAAGTCGTACCTCCATCTATTGTTTTGTAGATTGCACCGCCAGCACCTACGATCCAGCCTGTAAGACTATCTTCAAAGTAAGCTCCAAGGAACCAATCCATAGAGAAATTCTGTTCAACCCAATTTGCTCCACCATCGGTTGTAGCTAATATTTCACCATCAATACCTACAACCCAGAGGTGATTATTATCACCCATTCCAATTCCATAAAAATTTTCAACACCAGGATTTGCTTGTTCTACCCAGGTTGCTCCACCGTCAACAGTATGAATTATTGAATGTTGACCGGCTGCCCAGCCTTCATTAGCATCATAAAAAATAACATCTTTCATTGAATCTGTGGTAGGATTGGTCTGAGTAGTCCAGGTTGCACCGCCATCAGTTGTGTGAATAATGTAATCGCTACCAGCAACTGCCCAACCATTGAGGGCATCAATAAAAAAGTTCGAATAGATTTTACTGCTTATACCGCTGGTTTGCGAAGACCAGGTAACACCGCCATCGGAAGTATGAAGTAAAGTTCCATAGCTACCAGCCGCCCAACCATTAAGGGCATCAACGAAATTAATGGATTGCAGATTTGTTGTTGTTGAACTATTTTGTTGTATCCAGGTATTTCCACCATCTGTAGTATGGAATATGAGTCCATCATTTCCTGCTACCCATCCTTCTAAATCATCAACAAAACTAACATCGTAAAGTCTTTCTGTTGTGGCAGTTTCCTGATATTCCCAGGTTGTTCCACCATCTGGTGTATGCATTACAAGACCTTCACTTGAAACAGCCCATCCATTATTTCCAACGAAATCGACTTTGGAAATATACCCTCCTGCTACAAAGTCCCACTCTGCATATAGGAAACTGAGACTTGCTACTAAAATACTAATCGTAATAATCCATTTTAATTTTTTCATTTCATTTCTCCTTCTTGTCACGGCGTAGCTAAAATCTTTCTATAAATCTTAGCGTAGCCGGATTTTTTTCTTTGTTTCATAAAATTTTTCATAAAAAAACCAATTTGCGATAGTAACGATTTAAACACAATAATTACTATAGTAAAGATTTCTTTGTGATTTCGATAAATGCCGATCATTTCATTGACTAATTAAAACTTATACACTTAATTAATACTATAAAATTTCTGAATTAACTTCACTTTTATAAATTATTTTTGAGATTGATTTTGTCAATTTTTTTCACATTATTATTTATTTGGTAATTTTTTTAGATTGTATCATTTTTTTGTAATATTCGCATTTAAATAAAAAAAAAGCCCCGAAGATCGAGGCTTTTTATAAATTTATCCTGTTTGTTTACCTTATTTCATCAGGACTTGTCCGCCATTATTTTAGGAGGACCTGTCCCGCCTATAAAGTCCAACCATTGCGAAGGTCCCGTCTTCGTTAAAGCTACGCCAGACAGGCAAGAAAAGCAAGAAGTCTAACAACCATTCGCAAGGTCGTTATTTCAACAGGATCATTTTCTTGGTGCTGGTATATCTTCCGTCAGATCTCATCTTGTATAAGTAAACTCCGCTGGATACAGAGTTACCATTGTCATCTTTTCCATTCCAGACTAATTGATGGATACCAGCTTCAAGTCTCTCGTCAATAAGTGTTTTCACCTTCTGTCCTTTCAAATTGTAGATCACTAACTCTGTGTTCTCTGTGCTCTCCGTGGTTGAGAAAGAAATTGTTGTGGCAGGACTGCGACCGGCTCCTGACGGTTTGAACGGGTTGGGATAGTTCTTGTAAAGAGCAGAAACAGGTTGAATATTTCCCTGATTTACTCCTGTAAAATTAATTTCAAATTCTATTGGATCAGACTCAAACAAATACTCATAAAAAGCTGTAAGTCCTACAAGATAGGTTTGACCACTGACAAGATCATATATATCGTAAGAAAGTTCAGTAGTTTCTTCCAATAATTCTCCATTCAGATAAATCCTGTAATTCAGGAATGGATGTGTACTTCCCGGTTCAGGTTCCTGCCAGGTTAGATGAACGTAGTCATCAATTATCTCATAAGAAGCTTCAGTTGGTGGATTAAAGATATATGGTCCTAACCCATCACCTTCAATAATTTCAGATTCACCTTCTTCATAATCTGCAGAAACACCAGCAATATAAACCCCGGGAGGAAGATCAATATATTGATATTCAAATATATCAGTACTAACAACTGCAACAATGTCCCCATCAAGATATATATTATAGCCAGTTAAAGTAGCAGTTGTATATTCCGGAGGTTCCCAGAAAATGATCTCGACAAAGGGATTGAGCACAACGTTTGTTGGTGGATTGAGTGGAGGTGTGCCTTCACCAGCAATTTTTAACAGCCATACATCCCAATCTCCTGCACCATAGGAATACGTTTGCCCTGCAATTATATAGTTATTATCAGAGGTTATTTGTATTGAAGCCCCACAATCATAATTCCAGCCACCTGCTTCTCCATACGTTTCTTCCCAAATTGTATTACCTGAATCATCCGTCTTAACAATCCAAACATCATTTGTGTAATCTGCATACCCATAATCACCGGTGAAAATATAACCATCATCAGCAGTCTGCCGGATAGAATAGGCAGTGTCATACATAGTGGTTCCATAAGTTTGCGTCCAGAGAGAATTACCGTTTGCATCAGTCTTAATAAGATAAGCATCCGTATTGCCGGCACCATACGACCACGTTCCTGCTGCAATAATATATCCGCCATCAGATGTCAGTTGGACTGAATTGCCAAAATCAGTATAGGCACCTCCATAGGTTTGCGACCATATTAAAATACCATCAGCATCTGTTTTGATCAGCCAAACATCTGCCGTACCAGTTGGTACACCATATGAGCATGTTTCTCCTACAATAATATATCCGCCATCAGATGTCAGTTGAACCGAATAACCTTCATCACTATCTGTTCCACCGTATGTTTGAGTCCAGAGTATATCACCATCTGCATCGGTTTTTATAAGATAGAAATCTCTATCACCTGCACCGTACGACATTGTAACTCCAATAATGATGTATCCGCCATCAGATGTCAATTGAACCGAAGAACCATATTCAGTATCTGTTCCGCCGTATGTTTTTGTCCAAAGGGTATCACCATTCGCATCGGTCTTTATAAGATAAACATCATAATCCCCGCCACTACTGAACGACCTTGACCCTCCTACAACAATGAATCCGTCATCTGTTGTCTGTTTAACAGAGTAGGCATAATCCCAGTCTACACCACCATAGGTTTTTGTCCAGAGCGTATCACCATTTGCATCAGTTCTTATAAGATAAGCATCTCGAGCACCTGCACCGAAAGAAGCTGTTCGTCCTGTAATGATGTATCCGCCATCAGATGTCAGTTGAACTTCAGAGCCCTTATCACTTCCTGGTCCTCCATAACACTTTGTCCAGAGCGTATCTCCTGGTGTCTGAGCTGTTACTTCAGAAACAAATGATAGAATCAAAACAATAGTTACCAAAATTACTTTTTTCATGATCTCCTCCTTTTTTTATTAATTTAAAGCCTTTTTCACATTTCATAACTTATTAATATAAAATAAGTTATCTTCCTCAAAAACATCTTGACTACCTCCTAACCGACAAATAAATGTCTTAATGTCTTACGGGACAATAAATTAAAAGGAGCCAAGATGAACTATTC
>JAUVLE010000214.1 GCA_030595905.1 Candidatus Cloacimonadota bacterium
TTGCGTTGGGGTTTCCATATTTTCTCCCCTGATTTAGGGGAGATGTCATTCGGTGAATGACAGAGGGGTTAAATATTGAAAATTCGTGTTTAAGCTTGCTTAAATAAAAAATACTCCTTGGCTTGCCACGGGGATAGTCAAAGAATTTTCTTTATTTTAGAATCGATAACTTAAATCTATACTTTCAAAATTGAAATTTACACTGATTTTTTCTGAATGATGATATTTACAGATAAAATAACTTATGCCGCTTCCTATAATAGCTCCCATCACTGCATCACTGGGAAAATGCTGGGCAGAGGCAACTCTTAACGCAGCAGTAACCGTTGCAGAACCGAAAAGCAGAACCGCTATCGGAAGATTGGCACCATAATTGTCATAGTAATAATAATACCCGAAAGTAGCTGATGCAAAAGCCGTGGAACTGTGCATTGCATAAAAAGAATGCTGACTGTTCCTTGCCTGCTTTTTTCCCGGCGATACATCGTTGTCATAAACAAAAGGTCTTTTGCGGCGGGTTATGGTTTTTATCCATTTTGCTATTGCCGATTGTGTGATCAATATCTCACTGTAAACTATCAGGTTATCAAGAATATACTCTTCATCATATACCAGATAGATAGTTGAACCAATAGTTAAATAAACACTGTAATCACTCCAATCTTTCAATTTGGCATCCGGTGAGAATGATATCCATCTATCAAAAAAAGGGATGTCATCTTTGGAAAGGTTGCTGATTTCTTCTTCACTGAATGGTTCGATGACCTGCCTGTCAAAATAATTATTGCTCAAGTCAATTGCTAAAGCAGAGGATATAAAAAAGAAAGATTTCAACTTATTGACTTCAAAAGTTTGAGCGGAAAGCGGTAAGAAAATGAATATGAAAAAAAGAATTATTATTGTTTTCATAATGCATACCTTGCGAAGGACAAAACCTTCACAAAATTTACTCACCTAACGAAGCTACCATCACCGCTTTGATAGTATGCATTCTGTTCTCGGCTTCTTCAAAAACTCTGGAAGAAGAACTTTCAAAAACTTCATCCGTCACTTCCAATTCTTTGATTCCGAATTTATCAAAAATATCTTTTCCAACTCTGGTTTTTGTATTATGAAAGGAAGGCAAGCAGTGCAGGAAGATGGTATTATCCTTACCGGTCATGTCCATCATCTCTTTATTAACCTGGTATGGTTTCAGCAGATTGATGCGTTGTTCCCAGACTTCAGCAGCTTCTCCCATAGAAACCCATACGTCAGTGTAGATAACATCAGCATCTTTCACTCCAGATTCAACATTGTCTGTTATAGTTATCTTTGCACCTGTTTCTTTGGCTATTTCTTTACATTTTTCCACAAGTTCCGGCTCGGGATAAAGTTGCAGTGGAGCAACGATTCGGAAGTCCATACCCATTTTCGTTCCACCGATCATCAGTGAATTTGCCACATTGTTCCTGCCGTCACCCACGTAAACAAAGATCATTTCGTTGTAAGGTTTGTGCAAGTTTTCTCTGGCAGTAAAAAAATCTGCCAGAACCTGCGTAGGATGGAATTCTGTGGTCAGTCCGTTCCAGACTGGAACTCCAGCGAATTCACCGAGTTCTTCTACGATCTCCTGCCCGAACCCACGGTATTCGATGCCATCATACATTCCGCCCAGAACTCTGGCTGTATCTTTTATGGTTTCCTTGTGCCCGATCTGGCTGCCTGTCGGTCCCAGATAGGTAATATGTGCACCCTGATCGAATGCTGCCACTTCAAATGCACAGCGTGTTCGGGTTGATGTTTTCTCAAAGATCAAAGCAATGTTTTTCCCTATTAATTTTTGATCTTCTTTACCATCATATTTGTCCTTTTTAAGTTTCTCAGAAAGTTCAAGAAGATATTCGATCTCTTCCGGCGTAAAATGCAGAAGAGTAAGGAAATTGCGTCTTTTTAAATTTAAAGCCATAATCATCTCCAAGAATTTTTTTCCAAAGATTAAAAGACAGTATTTTATAGCAAGGATTTTAAAAAAAGAAAAAGGCGGGAATTGATTTCCGTTTAGATTGCTGAAGAACTCATAATTTAGCACTCATCTTATTAACAACCAGCTTTAGCTGGTAGAAGATGGATACATCCTTGATATTTAAACTGTTTTAACAGTTTCCATTTTTTTTCTTGGAAACTTTCTTCGAGTAAAAATAATTCTATAAACCGTTGAAACGGTTAATATTAACTAATTTATCCCAATGACCACCAGTTGAAACTGGTGGTTAATGCAATAACAAATCTGAGAATAACAAAAAAGCGAGGATCGCTCCCCGCTTTTAATATTGTTCTATTTGCAACTTCACAGATGCTGCATTGCAAAATTTAGAAAGCTATTTCAGCATCAATATCTTCCTGGATGTAATACTCGAAACTGTTTCCATTTTTATTAGATATACACCCGTGGAAGCATTTGAACCTGTATTATTCTTCCCATTCCAGATGAACCTGGTATTGGAAACATTTTTATTGTCGATCAGGGTCTTGACCAGTTGTCCTTTGACATTATAAATTCCCACGTAAACGGGATGCTGTTTATCCTGCTCGGAAAGAGAAAGCGCTATATTCGTTTCCGGACTGCGTCCGGCACCTGACGGATTGAACGGATTCGGATATACGGAGATCGAACTTTGAGTAATAATGTTCACAATGTTATTCTCTATACTCGTTGATTCAATACTGTTCGGTCCGCCATAAGCACCCATATCATTCCTGGAACCGTTTGGATCATTATAGATCGGGTCAGGATTTCCTGCATCGATACAGGGCGAATTTTCCTGCAGCCACCAGGAAGCAGATAGTCCGTCGTAATTTATTCCATCTCCTGCTGTTGGATTCACAAATAGAGGGTCTTCATCGATGTTGCCTGTACCGGTGAAACCTTCGAAAATACAGGTGTATGTTATATCAAATACTCCCGGAGGATAGAACAAAGTTGTATCACTATCTACAATGATACAGTTCTGTATCACAGGAGAAGAACCCATACAAAAGATGAGAATGGAAGTTCCCGAATTTGTGGATTCGTTGTTAGCTATTGTGTTGTTGGTAAGTTGTATATCAGAACCATTCTGCAATCTGAAAGCACTGAATTGCCCTGTGTTATTTACAATTACATTATTTGAAATCTCGGCTAATGAATTATTACAACTGATCCCTGCAGTAGATGTGCTGCTTTCGTTATTGGAAATAAGATTTTGAGATATGAGCACATTGTTTGAACCGATAACTTCTATCGTACCTTTGGAAATATTGGAATTATCATGGATAACATTACCGATAATATCGACATAAGAATCATTCTCTATGCTTATGGCGCACTCATTTGCCTTAGAAATATCGCAGTTATTGATAATGTTGTCTTCCTGTGTTCCTGTAAATCGTATTCCTTTCCAATTAGTACCGGATGTTAGAATTATCGGTTCTCCATCCCGCGCAGATGCATCTGCAACCAGGTTGCCATAAACCGTTAATTGAACATCGGAACCAAAATTAACTTCTACGCCGGGTTCGATGATGAGTTGATTCTCACTTGCTATTGTTACAGCATTTGTAACATTATATGGACTAAAATCAGTTACCCAGATACCAGAAAGACTTCCGGAAACATTTGAACCATCTGTTACTGTTACATAATCTACTGCAGTTGTTTCTTCATATTCGCCACCCATTCCAATTCTTAAGGTGACATCAAAAGAACCCGGCTCTGTATAAAGATGACACGGATTTTCTTCGGTGCTGTCAAAAGTGCCATCTCCATCAAAATCCCATTCCCATGATTCTATACCTGTTTGCGGGAAAGAATTACTGGTGAATTGCACTACAAGATGTGCAGGACCTTCTGTAACATTACTTGTGAACATGGGAAGAAGACCCGAAAATTCCGTTATTGCAGCTTGATGTATTTTATGATTTCCGGAGAAAGTTTGAATTAGTACAATTGCTTTTATTTTTGCAAGGTCCCATGATGGATTCATAGTTACTGTTTGCTCGTAACTTCCTGTTTGTCCTGCTGTTGTTAGCGAAAAAACCTGATCGTTATAACTAATTGCAGAGCAGAAATAATCAGGAGTTTGCTGTGGTTCGAAATCGTATGTAAGAATAAAAACCAATTTATTGTTTGTAGTTGAAATATTACCGGTGAGTTCAATATCAGCTTGAATTGCCAACTGACCTTGTAAATTTATCTCAAGCAATAATTCAATTTCAGCAGGACTGCTTTCAGATGATATCGAATTATATTTGGATACATATTGGTTATAGGTGCTGCCTCCACCGCCAATTACTGATTGATTCCCACCCCATTGGGCATGAGGAATTCCACTAACACCATACATGGAGCCACGTGAAGAATAATTCGGGCTTGCGTTAGAACCATTTCCCTGCCAGATAATTGGTATTAAATAAGAAAAACTTGTAGAATTATTCCACATTTGATGCAACGCAGACCGCGCTGCAGGACAGTAACCTCAGGTTGTCGTGCTGAATATCTCTCCTACAACCCACATCTGAGAAGCAAACACAGAAGTTGTTATAAAGAGAAGTAGTATAAACAATAGTTTACGTAATTTAAACATCTTTCTTCCTCCTATTTTATTATTATTTATCAAGCCTTTTTCACATTTCATAACTTATTAATATAAAATAAGTTATCTTCCTCAAAAACATCTTGACTACCTCCTAACCGACAAATAAATGTCTTAATGTCTTACGGGACAATAAATTAAAAGGAGCCAAGATGAACTATTC
>JAUVLE010000024.1 GCA_030595905.1 Candidatus Cloacimonadota bacterium
TTTGGG
The DNA here is from genome assembly GCA_030595905.1 of Candidatus Cloacimonadota bacterium. Classification (GTDB taxonomy): domain Bacteria; phylum Cloacimonadota; class Cloacimonadia; order Cloacimonadales; family TCS61; genus JACNIV01. The sequence goes on from JAUVLE010000024.1 coordinate 7, forward strand.
ATTTTAGTATTAACTTTAGCATCCGTAATTTACGGACAATTATTAAAGAAAAGAAATACCTCGGATAATAAAGAAATCCGCTTTTTGGAACTATTGTTAATGGGAAGGCAACTCACGCTTCCAATGTTTGTAGCAACTCTGGTCGCCACGTGGTATGGTGGAATTTTTGGTGTAACTAAAATTGCCTTTGAGCAGGGAATATTCAATTTTGTAACTCAGGGATTTTTTTGGTATATTTCCTATATTTTATTTGCTTTTTTCATTGTACATAAAGTTGCAAAATATAAAGCAGTTACACTTCCCGACCTTATCGAACAGATGTTCGGACGGAGAGCTGGAAAGCTGAGTGCAGTTTTCAATTTTTTCAATGTATTGCCAATTGCTTACGTTATAAGTTTAGGACTTCTCATTCAGGCATTATTTGGAATTTCATTTTTACAAGGTATGATAATTGGCGTTACGGTTGTAGTTCTTTACACACTTTATGGTGGTTTCAGAGCTATTGTTTTTTCCGATATAATCCAATTTTTTGTGATGTGTCTCGGTGTATTTTTAATTCTTGTGTTTTCTTATAAATTATTTGGAGGGATCAGTTTTTTAAAAGCAAATCTTCCTGCTGCTCATTTTACACTTACCGGCGGCGAGAGCATTGCAACCACGTTGGTTTGGGGATTTATTGCTCTTTCCACTCTGGTCGATCCCAATTTTTATCAACGAGTTTTTGCTGCAAAGAATACCAAAATAGCAAAAAGAGGTATTCTTATTTCCACAATTATCTGGATACTTTTTGATATTTGCACAACAACTGGAGCAATGTATGCCAGAGCAGTAATCCCTGAAGCAGCTTCCGATAAAGCCTATCTGATCTATGCACTTCAAATTTTGCCGAATGGAATTAGGGGTTTGGTTTTGGCAGGAATTCTAGCAACAATTCTTTCAACTTTAGATTCATACCTTTTTATTGCCGGAACAACCGTTTCTTTTGATATGATGCCAAAAAAATATAGAGGAAAAATCTATATGCACCGTTTGGGAATAATAGCAGTAGGAATTATTGCCGTGTTGATGGGTGTGGTTTTTGATGGGAATATTAAGGCAGTTTGGAAAACATTGGGAAGTTACTCTGCCAGTTGCCTGCTCCTTCCCGTTCTTTACGGATATATTTTCCCCGGAAAGATAAAAGATCATCAATTTGTTTTTGCCAGTATTCTCGGCATAATCACTGTTAGTATCTGGCGTAATATTAGCTTACCCGGATTTTGGCAGAACGTAGATGAACTGTATATGGGAATAGTTGCAACTTCCTTGGGACTCGCAAGTTATGGTCTTGTTTATAAGTATTTTATGAAACAAAAGAAATCTATAAATTAGGAGAGAGTAATGAAATCAGGAGGAATTGTAGGATTTGTTCTGGGAATAGGTTTGCTGGTATTTGGTATTTATCATCTTGTTATTGGATTATACCTTTGGGCAATAATCAAAATTTTGATTGGAGCAGGATTGATCATATTGAAATTCACAAAGAATCGTTACGGTAATATAATTTTTGGTCACATAGTTATAGTTGCCGGATGTATGCTGGTTACAGCAGGAATATATTATGTGCCGATGATAGCAGAGCAAATCAAAGCCAATAACGGACAAATTCCACTCGTTTATATTTTCGCAATGCCGCTGTTCTGGGGATTTTTTGCTATTCTCGGAGGGATCTGTGCTACTTATCATGGTTTCTGTAAATGTGTAAGAAAGGATTGGAAAGTTTAATATAAAAAAATACGCCTTTCTGATTTCAGATCGGCGTATTTTTTATGGTACCAGAGGCCGGACTTGAACCGGCACGACCCGAAGATCGAGGGATATTAAGTCCCTTGTGTCTACCAATGCCACCACTCCGGCATACAATTAAATATTTCGAGTCGTAAGGAACTTATAACAACGACTCGAAGTTTTCTTAATATTGTGTCTACCTCGACTCGTCGCTCTATTTACAAGTCGAACACTGAGAATCTATCGCTATAAAATTTGGAGGCGACACCCGGATTCGAACCGGGGATAAAGATTTTGCAGACCTTTGCCTTACCACTTGGCGATGTCGCCGTAATTCTTTTCTTAATTCACCACCGAGAACACCGAGTAACACCGAATTGTATTGTCATTTTCGGTGAATTTCAGTGCTTTTCAGTGTTAAATTATTCTTAATCACTCTATAGAAATAATGGAGCGGGAGACGAGATTCGAACTCGCGACAACCACGTTGGCAACGTGGAGCTCTACCACTGAGCTACTCCCGCCCGCATGTGTTGCAAATTCAAAAGAAGCGATTTTATTGTCAAATTATTTATACACCACACTCGACAGGTACCCGACAACCTGGGAATTATCTCCACTGATTTCACCGGAATGTGTATATTTCAGGTTTTCTGTTTCATTATATCCAAGGTTTTTTGCCAGATGAAGAAGAGTGAGAATTCCTCCAAAACCACATGCTTCTACTTTGTGTGATTGTAAATTTTTCTCTAATTTCTTAATGCTTTTATTTTTAACATTTTCAGCCAGGAGAATATCCATTGCCAAAGCTTTTTCGCTATCATAATAATGAGAAAGATCACTACTGATAATAAAAACCGTTCTATCAAGTTTATCTTTAAACATATCAGTCAGCACTTCTGCCAGGACTTTGCTGTTCCCGGAAGTTTGATTTCCCAAAAGTATAGGAAGAATTGAAGCATCAGGATTTATCATCTGTAAAAATGGAAGCTGAACTTCCAATGAATGCTCCGAATTATGTGCTCCGGGATGAAAATCAAAATCATCTCTTTTTAAAAGTTCTTCAACAAGCTCCATTTCAACTGGAATATGTCCAAGCGGTGTTATGTATTCTTTAAATTTCCCAACAGAATATTTGAAACTTCCAAATCTATGACTTGGAGCTATTATAACTGCAAGATCAAATTTTTTCTGTTTCAAAGCATTAAATCCGTAAGCAGCACATTGCCCGGAATATACATAACCAGCATGTGGAGAAATGATTCCTAAAGCGTTTTCATAATTATCAGGAACTTCTGCGTTATGCAAGAATATAAGTACCTGATTTGTCAAAGTTTTAGGAACGCCGGGATAAAAAGTTCCTGCAACAACCGGTCTTCTAATCATAAGCTACCTCACAAAAAAAATCTGTTAACAATTCAAGAAATCTATAAATAACAATTTATTAATATCTCTTTTTTATGACAATAAATAATTTGACAAAATTTAGAATTTATAATTTGTAAAGGCAATAAATAATAGAAATATCGGCAGGTGAAATATGATAAAAATTGCCATTACAACAGGCGATCCGGCAGGCATCGGGTATGAAATTACATCAAAAGTGCTAAGATTCATAGAACTGAAAAAAAACATTCTCTATGTAGTTTATGGAAAAATGCAGATTTATAATAATGGTAACCCGATCTGCATGATAGACAACATCGACATGGCAGTATCTTCAGATAAAATATACTGGATCAAAATTGACGAAAACAACATAAAAATTGGCAAACCAACAAAAAAGTCGGGTGAAATTGCATACGAAATATTAGAGCGCTGTTCAGCAAATCTGAACTCGAAAAAACTGGATGCAGTAGTAACCTGCCCCATTTCCAAAGAAGCGATTCATCATTCTCATCCGGAATTTATAGGACACACAGAGTTCTTTGCACAAAGATCAAAAACAAAAGAAGTCATCATGTCTTTCTGGGGACCGCATTTTAATCTGGCACTATTAACAACTCATCTGGCAGTTGCTGATGTACCGGGTTTACTTACAAAAGCATTTTTGGAAACAAGATTCCGATTGATCTATCAGGAAGTTTGCAAACTTCTTAAAAAACCCAAGATAGCCATGCTGGCAATAAATCCGCATGCAGGAGAAAGTGGTGCTTTTGGAAAGGAAGACATCCTTGTGAAATCCGTATTGGATGAACTTTCCCAAAAAAACATAATAATCGATGGTCCTTTCCCGGCTGATACTTTCTTTTCCAGGAAAGCTTCCCAATATGATCTTATCATTTCTGCTTTTCACGATCAGGGTCTGGTTCCTTTTAAAATGTTATCTGCAGATGAAGGTGTGAACGTTACATTGGGACTTCCCTTCATTCGCACATCGGTAGATCATGGCACTGCTTTTGATATTGCAGGAAAGGGGATCGCTTCAGAAAAAAGCCTGCTGCATGCCATTAAATTTTCAGAAAAACTTCTTTTTCCTTCTCAAAAAACCCGGAAGGAAAACTACTCTGTTTTTGCAGAATACTACGATGATTATATGTCTCACGTTCACTATGAAAGATGGGTCCAATTCATTCTTGATCAATATAATAAAAGCCATAAAAGAAATCCTTCTAAGATTCTGGAATTAGCCTGTGGAACTGCAAATGTCTCCAGTCTGCTGGTTAAGAAAGGATTGAACGTTGATGCTTCCGATATTTCCGCTGAGATGTTAAAAGTAGCTGCCCTGAAGCCTTTCTGTCCAAATCTTTCCAGAAAGGAAATGACTGCCGAACTTCCTACTAATAGTTACGATCTTGTGCTTCTTCTTTTTGACAGTATAAATTATCTTCAAAAAATAAAAGAGATCGACCTCCTTCTGAGCAATGTTCACGATTCGCTTAAAAAGGGCGGTTTATTTATATTTGATGTGACCACGTCAAAGAACTGTGAACAAAATTTCGACGGCTTTTTGAATATAGAAGATAGTCAGGATAACTACTTCATTCATCAAAGTGAATTTGACAGTACTTCCAATATACAAACCACTTATATAACTTTTTTTATCAAAAAGGGATTCCTCTTTTCCAGGTTTGATGAGGTTCACATTCAGAAGATCTATAAAGCTGAAGAATTAATCGATTTCATCGAGAGAACCAAATTTTTATTGAAAGGTATTTACAGTATCGATTATGATGACAATCTTTTGAATAAAGATATAAAAACTCTGGATATAAATTTTACCCGTCTCTTTTTTATTCTGGAAAAATAAATGTTTTATATGAATGAACGGAAATACAGGAAGAAATACAACATCATTGCCGGTGTGGATGAAGCCGGGCGGGGACCGCTTGCAGGACCGGTGGTGGTTGCGGCTGTTATTATGGATCTCAAAGTTAGGATCGAGGGATTGAACGACTCAAAGAAACTATCCGAAAGTAAACGGGAAGAACTCTATGAAATGATAATTAATTCTGCAATAGAATGGAAAATTGAAATTGTTTCACCTGTCATAATCGATGAGATCAATATTCTTCAGGCGACCCTTCTTGGCATGGAAAAGGCTGTACTAAATCTAAAACTCAAACCTGATATTTGTCTTATCGATGGAAATAAAATCCCAAAAAAAATTGAACATTTCTCGGAAGCAATTATAAAAGGAGATGGGAAATTTGCTTCTATTGCAGCTGCTTCCATACTGGCAAAAGTAACTCGAGATAGAATAATGATCGATCTTCACCATAAATATCCGGAATATAATTTCCTGCGAAATAAAGGTTATCCGACTAAAGAGCACCTGGAAGCAATTAACAAATTCGGGATTCTCCCTTGTCACAGGAAAACATATCGACCTGTACAAGAATATATGATAGATTTTAAATAAAAAAAACGGCGGAATGGTTACCGCCGTTTAAAGTTTACACTTACTAACTATTTACATATCGTTTTGCTGTACCCTGTCTTTAGTTATTTCTGTGTATTTTTTAGCATTCTCGATTTTCAGATGTACAGGATCTCCACCGGATCTGAAGCCATCATAATATAAGACCAAAGTTTCTTCTACACTGATGTAATTATCGAAGCTGTAGAATTCATCACCCCAATCATCAATTACAAGAATATCCCACCAGCCGGGTGTAACAAGCCAGGAAACATATTCGTCCGGACCAATATTACCAATTAGATCATTAGTACCCCAGTCTATATCGTCGCTTGGTGAAAGAAAGACTTCTTCGATATAGAAACCGTATGAATCGTTCCAAATGACGATCTCTCCGGCATCAGAATAGATATTAACTTTTGAAGTTGAACCGGGTTTTATTGTTTTACTTTCTTGATCTGTAAAAACAAAATCACCACCATAATACACAGTTACACTTTTATCTTCATCACCGAAAATAGATGTACTCAAGGTGTAATCTTTTTCATAAACCTGACCTGAGCTAAGGTTGTTTGTTAAACCTACGCTACCTAGTTGGAACCAAGCCGAATAGTTAGAGTTATTCGTGATCCTCAAAGTTCCATCTTCGCTGCATCCGGATAAAACCAATCCTAATAAAACCAATAACCACAACGTTTTTTTCATACTAACTCCTTTTTTTTATAATGTTAAATCCCTCGCTTTAGACATTTTAATAAATTAATATAACATTGTGTTAAAATTGAAATTTATAATTATTTAGGCAAGAAAAAAATATTCTTCGCTATATCAATCGAATTGTATCTCAACTCGTGGTCGAACATCAGCAGGAAGAACCAGGATTCTCATCTTGGGAAAAAAGATACTTTTAATCCGTGTAAATCCGTGAGCATATAAAAAATGGCGGAGAGTCAGGGATTCGAACCCTGGGTACCCGTAAGAGTACAACGGTTTTCGAGACCGCCCCGTTCAACCGCTCCGGCAACTCTCCGTAAATAATTATTAAAAAACTTAAATATATAATTTATTATTACAACGGTTTTCGCCTTGCCATTCGGCATGGCGCCCTGATGCTTATCAGGGCGAGACCGCCCCGCCCCGTCCCATTGTATAATTGGGATTCAACCCATTGTGTTCTCTATAACTCGCACTCCGGCACCATGTTATTCAACATGGCAGGACTCTCCGTAAATAATTATTAAAAAACTTAATTATATAATTCTGTTCTACAACGGTTTTCGCCTTGCCATTCGGCATGGCGCCCTGATGCTTATCAGGGCGAGACAGCCCCGCCCCGTCCCATTGTATAATTGGGATTCAACCCATTGTATTCTCTATAACTCGCACTCCGGCACCATGTTATGCAACATAGCAGGACTCTCCACCTTAATTTTGTATCTTATGTAAAATATCTCTAAGCTGTTTTTTTAGCAATGTTTTTCCCTCTGAAGATTTCAGGAACTTTTCTCTTCTACGGGCATCGCTTTCTAGCAAATAGGCTTCATAATGTATCAACTGTAAAGGTCTACGCAAATGTGTTGATTTCACTTTCCCATATTCATGATCTTTTATTCTGCGTTTTAAGTCAGAAGTGAATCCAGTATACAGTTGGCCATTGTTCATTCTTAAAATATATACATAAAACATATTGGTTTTCGCCCTGTCATCCGACATGGTGGAACTCTCCGTAAATCTATCGTTTATTTCTAAAGAACTTGATAAGCAGATCAGAACATTCCTGAGCCAATATACCAGACACCACTTCCGGATGATGATTGAAGCTTTTATCAAGGAGAACATTGTATATAGAACCTACCACACCAGCTTTAGGATCGAAACAACCAAAAACAACTTTTCCCACTCGTGCCCAGATAATCGCACCAGCACACATCAAACACGGTTCCACAGTTACAAAAAGAGTGTAATCATAAAGATATTTTTCACCGGAATTTATTATTTTTTCGATAACCAGTTTTTCAGCATGAGCCAGGTTATTATTTGTCTGTCGGGTTCTATTGTGATCTGCTGCAATTATTTTATTGTCTTTTACCAGAATAGCTCCGATCGGCACTTCATCTTCTTGAAGTGCCAACCGTGCTTGTTCCACAGCATAATTCATCCAATATTCATTGGAATATTCTTTGTACATTCTGCTTTATTAATTACCTGCTTTTTTAAGGTACTTATAGTAATCACTGTCTGTACTCATAATAAGTGTATTTTTCTCATTGATAGTTTTCTCGTATGTTTCCAGGGTTTTCAGGAATTGATAAAATTCCGGATCGCGGTTGTATGCATTAGCATAAATTTTTATAGCTTTTGCATCAGATTTACCAATGATTTCCTGGGCTTTTTCATAAGCTTCCGATTGGATCTGATCGAGTTCACGCTGCATTTTACCAAGAATTTCAGCAGAACCGCCCTGTCCTTCCGATCTATATTTGGCAGCGATCTTATTACGTTCGGATATCATACGCTCATAAACTTTTATACGTACTTCTTCTACATAATTAATGCGTTTGATATTAACATCTATCAGCTTGATACCATATTCTGCTACCAGAGATTTAGAAGCTTCAAAGATTTTATCGGCAATTTTATTTCTTCCAAAATCAATCGGTTCTTCTTGTACACCTTCAAGGGAACTTGCTTCATATTCTTGTGTAAATATTAATTCCCTGTTTGTATTCCTTACCAGTTCTATAAGTGAATTTGAACTGATAATATCTCTGGTGGTACCACTGATAATGTCATCCAGCCTGCTATGAGCAAAAGTTTCATTACGTACTGTTTGATAGAATTTTAGGGGATCGATGACCTGCCATCGTGAGTAAGTGTCAATCCAGATATATCGTTTATCAGAAGTTGGAATCTGCTTGGGATCACCATCCCATTCCAGGATACGCTTCTCGAAATAGTGAACTTTTTGAATAATGGGTATTTTGATATGCAGACCTGCATTCGTTATTGCACCTCCCACAGGATCTCCGAACTGAGTAATAATAGCCTGCTGTCTTTCGTCCAGAACGTATAATGCGTTAACGATGATTATCAGTGCAATTACTGCAAATATCAAGGTTGATCTATTTTTCTTTTTCATCTTACTTCCCTCCTTTATCCAGGTTAAGAAGTGGAAGAATACCCTTCTGTTTATCATCCACTATGTATATTTTTTCTACTTTTGGAAGTATCTTCTGCATCGTTTCAAGGTAGAGTCGTTTTTTGGTAACAGTCCTTGCATATCGATATTGATTATACATTTGAATAAAACGTTGGGCATCACCATTTGCACGATTTACTCGATTGATGGCATAACCCTCTGCTTCTTCGATGGTACGTTTAGCTTTACCTCTTGCTTCCGGGATCACCTGGTTATACTTCTGCCATGCCTCGTTGACGATCCTTTCTTTTTCCTGTTTGGCAGAGTTCACATCATTGAATGCAGGTTTAACTCTTTCAGGAGGATTCACATTCTGAAGATTCAAAGTGTATATCTCGATCCCAGATTCGTAAGCATCCAATTTTTTCTGTAATCCAATCTGTATCTCGTCTGCAATTTCTTTCCTGCTGAGAACGATAATTTCATCACCGCTTCTATCTCCCACAACCTGTCTTGTTACAGATTCGGAAAGGTCACGGATAGTCTCCACGATATTCCTTATCCTGAACAGGTATTTTATGGGATCTTTTATGCGATATTGAACGATCCATTCCACATCTGCAATGTTAAGGTCACCGGTTAACATTATGGATTCAAAATCGTAACTACGGGCAGAATATTTTGATTGAATTCCTGCTTTTAATGTTCGAAATCCGAATTCTTCTTTGAAAACATGTTTCACTTTTACCTTTGTGAGTTTATCTACTCCAAAAGGTATTTTAAAGTGCAATCCTGGTTCGGTAGTATCGATATATTTTCCAAACCTCTGGATCACTCCGACTTCCTCCGGATCTACAGTGTAGAACCCGGTGAAAATGATGATGACAACTGCAAAGAGAATAAGATAAGTTACTATTTTCTTTGAAGGTAACTTTGGTAATTTCAGTTGGTCGATCTTAATTTCATTAATATTGGTCATAAGCCCTCCTTAGCTTGTTTCACAAAAAAATCAATGGTTTCTCTAACGCCTTCCTGCAAGGAAAAAACAGGTTCCCAGCCCAGTTTCTTTCTTGCTTTTTCGATATGTAAACAACTTTTCCTGATGTCACCCGGTCGTGCATCTCCTTTTATTGGTTCGATATTTTCATTCATCTGGCTCGATATTTCTCGATATAATTCGCCGGTCGTTGTTTCCAAACCGGTTCCGATATTAAAAGCATCCAGATCACCCTTCTTTAAAGCGATCACATTTGCATTAACAATGTCTTTAACGAACACATAATCGCGGATCATTCCATCCAGTTCTTCTTTGAACGCATATAAATGTGAATGAATATCATTAAGAAAATTAGTGATGAAAATGGAAACAACACCTGCTTCTCCATGCGGGATTTGACGTGGTCCGAAAACATTTGCATACCTTAAAACCGTATAGTTCAATCCAAATTGATGATGATAGAAATGCAGATATTTTTCTGAAACAAACTTGTTGATTGCATAAGGAGAAAGTGGAACAGGATTGTAATTTTCCGTAGTTGGATATTCTTCTGCTTCTCCATAAATGGCACCACCAGATGAAATAAAAATAACTTTCTTAACGTTATATTTAACGCAATTTTGGAGCAAATTCAAAAAACCCACAACATTAACTTCTGCATCAAATTCGGGATCTTTCACCGAGACCGGAACGCTTATCTGGGCAGCATGATGATTTACGATTTCCGGTTTTTCTTTATTAAAAACTTCTACCAATTCCTTGGAACGAATATCCACATTATAGAATGTTGCATCAGGATTTACATTATGTTCAAAACCTGTACTTAGATCGTCAACAACTACAACTTCATGTCCTAACGAGACGTATTCATCAACGACATTTGAACCGATAAATCCGGCACCGCCTGTAACTAATATCTTCATTCTTTTATTCCTTTTATTACTTTTATTTGCTCTGCACTTGCAGAGACCGAAACTGCCTGTCTCAAAAGATTTACCTGCAAGATCACTCTCTTTACATCTTTTTTATTTTCCACGACTCCTGTCAAGCCTTCAAATGGTCCTGAAGTGATAATTACTTTCATTCCTTTCTCCAGGAATTCAGCTTTTCTGTAATCCGCACCTTTCAGACGTCCAAAATGTATCTGCTTTAATTCACCGGTAAATACTTCTTCGTTAGGAACCAAAAGAAAATAGGCAGTATGTCCGGAAATCGTTAAAATACGCCTTTCTTCGGAATCACATTTGACAAAAACATACCCGGGAAAAAGTGGTTTTGTGAATTTCACTTTACGATATTGATAAACTCTGATGCTGTCTTTTAATGGTAGATAATAATTAATTTTTTCTTGCAGGGAATATTTTACTAATTTTTTTTCTCTGCGGGGTTTGGTGTGTACCACAAACCATTTCCTGCTGCCTTCGGCAGGTTCGAGATCGCCGAACAGTTCCTGAACTTCGACCGGTTTGTGTGTTGCCATAATAAAAAATTGAACATACCTCAACAGGTATATTCAACTACATTACATCCTGACCAGGTTATCAGATTCTATGCCTTTACAGGCAAAACGTGTATCAAAAACCAATCCGGAGCGTTTGACAATATCCTCATAATCATAATCACTATGATCGGTTACGATGATCACCGCATCATAATCTTCAATATTTTCCAAACCAACAGATCTATATTTTTTTCCGTTCAATTCGTTATGAAATTCCGGAACATGAGGATCGTTATAATCAAACTCCGCATTGTTTTTTTCTAATAATAAGATGAGGTCCTGAATGGGAGATTCGCGCATATCTTCGATATTTTTTTTATAGGCAGCACCCAGCAGAAGTATCTTTGATTTTGAAAGCGCCAGTCCTTTTTTATTAAGTAATCTGGAAAGTTTGGCGATAACAAATTCGGGCATATGATTATTGATCTCACCCGCAAGCTCTATCAACCTCGTATGATAACCATATTCCCTTGCCTTCCAGGTAAGGTAGAACGGATCGAGAGGAATGCAGTGTCCGCCGATTCCGGGACCGGGATAGAATGCCATGAATCCATAAGGCTTGGTCTTTGCCGCTTCGATAACTTCCCATACATCGATATTCATTTTTTCACATAAGATTGTCATCTCATTTGCTAAAGCTATGTTTATATTTCGGAAAGTATTTTCATATATCTTTTCCATTTCCGCAATTGCCGGAGATGAAACAGTATGAATTGATGCTTCCAATATATGCTCATAAAAAATCTTTGAAATTTCATTACATTTATCGGTTACTCCACCTACTACCTTGGGAGTATTTCTTGTTTTGTAATCTTTGTTCCCGGGATCTACTCGTTCCGGAGAGAAGGCTACAAAAAAATTTTTCCCTATCTCAAAACCTTTTTCTTCGAAAGCCGGAACAACGATCTCTGTTGTAGTACCGGGATATGTTGTACTTTCCAGAATTACGAGTGTATCCGCAGAAACATTCTCTGCCAAAGATTTGACGGAAGCTCGAACATAACTCGAATCCGGCTGTTGATATTTATCGAGCGGAGTGGGAACAGCTATCATTATCACATCTGCTGCTTTTGCTTCTGCATAATCGAAAGTAGCTTTCAATTTCCCTGCATTCACCAACTGCTTAAGCTCTTCATCATCCACATCACCGATATAATTTTCACCGGCATTTACGTGGGTAACGGCATATTCACTAACATCGATCCCGATAACATCGTAACCTTTTCGAGCTACAGCTACTGCCATAGGAAGACCGACATAACCCAAACCTACAATGCCTACGATCGCTGTTTTGTTCTTGATCTTTTCAAGTAAACTCATTCTATTGTCTCCATATTATTAATAAATTTTATTTACATTAATATCTGTAATGATCAGATTTGTAAGGACCATTAATTGGAATCCCGAGATAATCCGATTGCTTTTTCGTCAGTTTTGTCAGTTTGATTCCCAATTTTTCCAAATGAAACCTGGCAACATCTTCATCCAGCTTTTTGGAAAGTAAATAGACCTTTTTCTCGTGTTCATTCTGCCAGAGATCGATCTGAGCAAGAACCTGGTTAGAAAAAGAATTACTCATCACGAAAGAAGGATGACCTGTTGCATTTCCCAGATTCACAAGCCTGCCTTCGGAAAGTAGGATTATCGAATGTTCATCAGGAAAGAATATCTGGTGAACCTGAGGTTTGATCTTTTCTTTTCTTATTCCGGGAAGTTCATAAAGTTTAGTAACCTGAATTTCATTATCGAAATGTCCTATATTACAGACGATCGCCTGGTCTTTCATTTTCTGCATATGCCCGGTTGTGAGTACATCACAACTTCCGGTGGCAGTTACAAAGATGTCTCCCTTTTCTACCACTTCTTCCAGCAGCGTAACTTCAAAGCCTTCCATTGCTGCCTGCATAGCACATATCGGGTCTATTTCGGTAATGATCACACGGGCACCGAAACCTTTCATAGATTGAGCACAGCCCTTTCCAACGTCTCCATAACCACAGATAACAACCACTTTCCCGGCAACCATAATATCGGTTCCACGCTTGATGCCATCAGCCAGAGATTCACGACAGCCATAAAGATTATCAAATTTAGATTTAGTCACGGAATCATTCACGTTTATTGCAGGAAAGAGCAGCGTTCCTTTTTCCATCATCTGGTAAAGGCGGTTCACACCGGTTGTTGTTTCTTCGGAAACACCTCTAATGTTTTGTGCGATCTCTTCCCAATTCCTGTTCTGTTCGTTTTTAAGAAGAAAAAATATTTCCTTCAGGTCTTCATCATCACCGCATTTTTCTGCAATTTCAGGATTTTTCTGGAATTCAACTGCTTTATGAATAAAAAGCGTTGCATCTCCACCATCATCTACTATCAGATCAGGTCCTTTTCCATTTGGAAAGGAAAGAGCCTGCAATGAACACCACCAATAGTCTTTGATAGATTCGCCTTCCCATGCGAAAATAGGAATACCTGCTTTGGCGATGGCAGCGGCTGCATGATCCTGAGTTGAAAAAATATTGCAGCTTGCCCAGCGGACTTCCGCTCCGAGCATAATCAGCGTTTCAATGAGCACAGCAGTTTGAATGGTCATGTGCAGACTACCGGTGATTTTTACATTATTTAGTGGTTTATCTTTGGAATATTTATCTCTCAAAGCCATTAAGCCCGGCATTTCTTTTTCAGCAATCAGCATTTCTTTTCTGCCAAAATCTGCCAGTTTTATATCCTTAACCTTATAATCGTTCATCATTGCTCCGGATTAATAACGTCGATTGTTATCGCGATCTCGGTAGTTTCGATTTCTGCTGTCACTACTTCGATTCCTGTCCCGGTTGTATCCTCTATCATTATTATCACGGGGTCTATCTTCCCTGTTAACGTATTCTGACGTCTTTTTCGGTTCGGGATTTCCTTCCACACCTTTCATCGATAGTTTTACTTTTCCTTTGTCAAAACCAATGAATCTAACCTTAACTATATCGCCGAGTTTAACCATATCTTCGACTCTGTTGATCCTGGAAGTATGAAGTTGAGAAATGTGTACGAGTCCTTCTTTGGTTTCACTCATGATCTTCACAAATGCACCAAATGGTTCTATCCTGCTTACGGGTCCTTCATATATTTTATTCATTTCGGGATCACTGCAAATATCATTGATGATCTTTTTCGCAATCTCGATAGAATCCTTGTTCGCTGATATAATCGAAACAGTTCCATCATCCTGTATTTCTATTCCTGCGCCGGAAGTTTCGATAATATTTTTGATCATCTTTCCGCCGGAGCCGATCACACCGCCTATCTTATCAGGATTGATCTTGAAGGATTCGATTCTTGGAGCAGTCTCGGCAAGTTCCTTTCTTGGTTCGGGAATTACTTCCATTATCTTATCCAGAATATAAAAACGTGCAGTTTTAGCTTTTTCCAGTGCGATCCCCATGATCTCTTTTGTGATGCCTTCGATCTTTATATCCATCTGCATGGCTGTGATGCCGTCCTTTGTTCCTGTGACCTTGAAATCCATATCACCCAGATGATCTTCCAGACCCATGATGTCCGTAAGAACAGCGAATTTGTCACCTTCCATAATGAGACCATTAGCAATACCGGCAACCGGTTTTTCGACGGGAATACCTGCCGCCATCATTGCCAGAGTGCCGCTGCAAACTGTTGCCATCGAGGAAGAACCGTTCGATTCCAGTATTTCGGAAACGATTCGAATGGTGTATGGGAAATCGTCTTTGGAAGGCATCATCGGGGCTAAAGCTCTTTCGGCCAATGCTCCATGACCCAGTTCTCTTCTTCCGGGTCCTCTCATAAATCCGGCTTCTCCCACACTGAACGGAGGAAAATTATAATGCAGAAAATAATTTTTCTTATACTCTTCTTCCAAACCATCAATAACCTGTTCGTCTCTCCCTGCACCCAAAGTAACGGTTCCTAGTGATTGAGTTTCACCCCTGGTGAAAAGCGCAGATCCGTGAACGCGGGGAAGTATGTCTACCTCACAGGTAATTGGTCGAATATCATCCATCCCTCTGCCATCCACACGATGATCATTGAACAGAATTGCATGGCGGACAGATTTAGTGAAAACTTCTTCAAACGCATTCTCGTAATAGCGTTCCTGCTCGGTAAAAACATCTTCACCAAGTTCTTTGGCATACTTTTCAAGTATTTCGGTTTTCAGCTTTGTAACTGCATCATCACGTTCCTGTTTTCCATGAATATTGGCAGCTTTTTTGATAGCATCACCATGTTTGGTTTCAATTTTTTTAGAAATATCTTCCGGAATGATATCAAGAACTACTTCCATTTTTTCTTTTCCAGCTTCTTTTACAAATTCTTCCTGGAACGTAACAAGTTCTTTAATAGTATTATGACCTGCATAGATGGCTTCCATTATCTTTTCTTCAGATACTTCAACAGCACCGGCTTCGATCATCACAACAGCAGATTTTGTTCCGGCTACGTCCAGATCGAGAGTCGATTCTTTAAATTGTTGAACTGTAGGATTCATAATAATTTCATCATTAATAATTCCAACTTTTACACTGGCAACCGGTCCGTTGAATGGAATATCAGAAATAGATAAAGCAACAGAAGCACCTAAAATCCCTAAAACTCCGGGATCGTTCTCTCCGTCGTAAGAAAGGACAGTTACCACTACATGAACCGCATTCCTGAAGCCCTTCGGAAACAAAGGACGGATAGGTCTGTCTATGAGGCGAGCATTCAGAGTTGCCTGCGTAGTGGGTCTTGCTTCACGTTTAAAAAAGCCGCCGGGTATTTTGCCGGAAGCATACATTTTTTCGATAAAATCTACCGTGAGTGGAAGGAAATCTATTCCTTCCCTGGGTTTGGTGTCTGCAGTTGCAGTAACCAGAACACTTGTGTCTCCATACTGAATAAAGACAGATCCGTTGGCTTGTTTTGCCATTCTTCCTGTTTCAATTATCAAATTGCGACCTGCAATTTCAATCGTTTTTTTCTTAATGTCAAAATTGTGCATTTCTTCTCCTTTTTTTGTGGTAGAGAACAAAAAGCAATAGGCTAAAGTCAGCCTTGACCAATCTTAGCTTATTGCTCGGAGTTCCCCACCTGTTTTTGTAAAAAACCTGGGGGATTTAATCCCCCATTTCAATTAACTCTATTATTTTCTCAGTCCAAGGGTTTTGATCAGCTTACGGTAACGCTCAATATCCTTACCCTGAACATAATCGAGCAGTCTTCTTCTTTGCCCGATAAGTTTCAGCAGACCTCTTCTAGTGTGAAAATCCTTTTTGTGAATTTTCAGATGCTCCGTGATATCTTTGATCCTCTGCGTAAGAAGAGCAACCTGGACCTCTGGTGATCCGGTATCAGAATCATGGAGTTTAAACTCTGCCATGATAGCCTTTTTGGCTTCTAATGTCAATGCCATGCATTTCCTCCTTTTATTTTTTTGCAACTAACCCGCCTTCGTTATATTTCAGTCTTCTCCGACAGTTGCCGGATGCGCCCAAATAAGTCGCCAAGGCAGGCAAAAAAGAACAAAAAGTAATTTATATTGCTCTCTTTTATCAGGGTAAACAAAAGAAAAATCAGCCGTTTCTTTGTAAAGGATTTTCTGATGATAAGTTAACTGTAATAGAACCTGATGCTGTTTACATAAATTCCGGAAAGATTTCCGTTTACAAAGAAGTATGGCTCAAAAATGTTTTTCTTCCGTATTGGCGGAATGAGAACAACCGGTTGTTTTTTTTATTTGACTTTGAAAATCAATTCATCGTTATTGACTTAGTTTTGAACTAAAGGAAATGAAAATGTTTGAACAAGCTTTTAAGAACATCGATGACATACTGCATAAAGACGCCGGAAGCAGTAGCAGAACTACTAATGCTTAAACAAAAAATAACCAACCTTCTCAAATCAGGAGAAACCTACAATATTGAATTCAAGTAGTGTAAACGGGAGATCAATAAAGATGTCTATGAGACTGTTTGTGCATTCTTAAACCGTTCCGGCGGAGAACTATTACTCGGTGTTAATAATAGCGGGGAAATAACCGGTATAGATAAAGACAGGATTGAACAGATCAAAGCGGATTTTGTTACTGTCATTAATAATCCTCAAAAGATCAGTCCTTCAGTTTATCTTTCTATTGAAGAAGTTGAGGTTGAAGGGAAAATTATCCTTTATATATATGTGCCCGAGAGTTCACAAGTTCACAGGTGCAGTGGAAAAATCTATGATCGTAATGAAGATGGAGATTTTAACATAACTGATAACACTAATCTTGTTAGTTCCCTTTATATCAGGAAACAGACAAATTTTTCAGAAAACAAAGTCTTCCCTTTTGTTACTATGTCTGAATTGAGGAGTGATTTAATTCAGCATTGCAGAAAGATTGCAGTCATCAGGCAGCAAAACCATCCATGGGCATCCATGACAGACGAAGAATTGGTAAAAAGTGCACGATTATTTCAGAAGGATTGGCAGACAGGCAAAGAAGGCTTTACACTGGCAGCAATATTATTATTGGGTAAAGATGATGTCATACTTTCCGCAGTTCCTCATCATCGTACAGACGCGATATTACGAAGGGTAAATGCAGACCGTTATGATGATCGGGATTTAATTGCCACTAATCTGATTGAAAGTTATGAACGGCTGATGGCTTTTGCTGAAAAACATCTTCCTGATCCATTTTATATGGAAGGTGATCAGCGTATCAGCATCCGCTCTAATATTTTCCGTGAAATTATTGTCAATTCTCTGATTCACAGGGAATATTTAAGTCACTTTCCAGCCAGATTTGTTATTGAAAAAGATAAAGTATTTTTCGAAAATGCAAATAAGCCCCATGGGTTTGGAATTATTAATATTACCGATTTTACTCCATTCCCCAAAAATCCGGCTATTTCCTCCTTTTTTAGACAAATACATTATGCTGAAGAATTGGAATCAGGGTTTAGAAAAATTGCTAAATACTCTAAAATTTATTTTGGATCAGAACCGCTGATACAGGAAAAAGACATTTTTAGATTTGAAGCTCAATTTGGAACTGAAAAGTTGGGTGATAAGTTAGGCGAAAAGTTGTATGAAAATTTGGGTGATAAGTTGGGTGAAAATCGAAAGAGAATACTGGAGTTGATGAAAGAAAACAGACAAATCACTATAATGGAACTATCCGGAAAACTCGGTATCAGTACAACAGCAATCGAAAAAAACATTAAGTATTTAAGGGAAAATAAACTGATTGAAAGAATCGGTCCTGCTAAAGGTGGTTCATGGAGGGTGTTACAAGGTTCATCTTCAACCTCGATTCAAATTGATCGGGAGTTAGGTGGAAAGTTGGGTGAAAATCGGAAGAGAATACTGGAGTTGATGAAAGAAAACAGACAAATCACCATAATGGAACTATCAGGAAAACTCGGTATCAGTACAACAGCGATCGAAAAAAACATTAAGTATTTAATGGAAAATAAACTGATTAAAAGAATCGGTCCCGCTAAAGGTGGTTCATGGAGAGTATTACTATGAATGAAGCAAAAACGAGAGCAGAATTAATCGATCCTGTATTAAAAAATTAAAAAGTTTTCTCCCGCTTTGGCGGGATGAGAACAACCGGTCGATTTTTTTATTTGACTTTGAAAGTTTATTCATCGTTATCGACGTAGTTTTTAACTAAAGGAAATGATAATGTTATGTACTAATCATTTAAAAGAAACATTGAAATTTTATAAACATTACTTGCAGCAAGCGTGTAAGCCTTTGGCTTATTAAGCAGGTTAATGTATGTTAGGTTTGTTTTTATGAGCAGAGCTGCTTTTCAAATTCTTGTAATACCATTTCACCATAATAAAAATGGTGAAATTGAGTTCGCTGTTTTAAAAAGAAGTGATGAACATTATTGGCAATTCGTTGCTGGTGGTGGAGAAAATAAAGAAAGTCCAATTGATGCTGCTGAACGTGAGACATTTGAAGAGATAAAAATTCCAGCTAGTGTCAAGTCAATCCTCAATTGACGGATAAAGTCGTTTCAATTTAATTCTTGCATCTTTAGTTGTGAATCTCCAGTTCACTATACATTTTCTTGAATTTCTGTAATATTGCCAATGCTTTACTTCTTCTTTAATCCTATTAATATCATCAATTCTACGATTCAAACATTGTTTTTGCAAAACATTCAATTCAATTTCAGCTACATTTAACCAACTTCCGTGTTTGGGTGTAAATATAAATTCAAATCTATCCCAAAGACTTTTTGCTTCTTCAGGTTGGAAAGTCTCATAAAAAGCTGAAGCTGAATGAGTAGAGTAATTATCCATTACTATTGTTATCTTTTCTGCATCAGGATAATCAGATGATATTCTCTTCATAAAATGTGACCAATCTATTTTAGTTTTCCTTTCTGTTATCTCTACAATTCTCTTTCCTTTTAAAGGTTCTGATGCCATAAATATATTGCACATTCCATTACGCTTATACTCGTAATCATACTTTTCCACACAACCTGCCTGCATCTTAATCGGTGTTCTTGTTTCTCCGATTAACTGCTTTGGTGATTCATCCATACAGACTACAGGATGTTTTTCTGAATATGGTCTTTTATAAACATCTATAACTCGCTCCATGTTAGCTACAAAACTACTATTCTGCTTGGGTGGAATTATCCAACCTACACTTTTCCAAGGCTTAAGTTCGTTTTTTTTAGAACCTGTCTTACGGTTTCGTGGGAGATGCTGTCTATATAATTCAGCACAACCATCTTATCGGCTAATAGCCTTAATGACCACTTTGCAAATCCAGCCGGAGGCTTACTACAACTTAATGCTATTAAATGCGCTTCCACTTCTCCATCGGCTTTCTTCTCGTATATTCTTGATGATTTCTTCCCTGTTAAACAGATTTCAAGACCTTCTTCTACAAAACTTTTTTTTACTCGATCAATGGTTCGCATTCCAATTTGTAAGACTTCGCAAATAGTTGTATTGACCAACTTATTAGAATGCTCGCCTTCGTCACAGTTAAGCAGTATTAACGAGTTCCTGATCTTTCGGGATTTATGATTACCCTTTTTTGTGATTTCTAAAAGCATCGCTCGCTCTTCGTTCGTTAATGTCACTTTATATTTTATCATATAACCATCCTTGTGTTTTGAGGACAACTATATTTTCTTACTACGTCATGTCAAGCTTGACTTGACA
>JAUVLE010000229.1 GCA_030595905.1 Candidatus Cloacimonadota bacterium
GAGATTTGAATCCTATTTCAACAACAAGCACTTCTTCGTTGCTTTCGTTTCTCCATCCACATCCAATTTATACAAATATACTCCGCTGGCAACCGCTTTATCGTTTTCATCTTTGCCGTTCCAGGTTACGTGGTAAAGCGACTCAGTCGCTTTTGGAATAACGTGGTTATTGCACTCCAAAGTTTTTAACTTTTGTCCTTTGATATTATAGATTTCAACCTTTGCGTTCTTAGCGTCCTTTGCGGTTAATGAAAAAAAAATCGTTGTTGTTGGACTGCGTCCGGCTCCGGCAACTGCCGGATTGAAAGGATTTGGGTGATTGGATAAATTATAATTTGGGGATTCAATTATTTCATCTTGAGTTACGTTTACATCGTTCATATTGATAAGATAAGTGACCAAACCGCTGGAGAAAAATTCGCTATCGGAACCGACAGTATAACCTCTTTCAAATAAAATAGCAGCATCTGTATCTGTGGCAACTGCCACCTGATAATCGCGATGAGAAGAGAAAGTTTCATATTCTTCGCCGGTAAGAGTAGTTGGAATGGGAATGCCGTCTTCTCCGATCAACTGCATCATATATGTACTATGTGAATTTTCATTTGTAGTACACCAGGTTACGAGGAATTTATCACCTATTTTCGCAGAATTCAGTCTGTTGAAAGAATTGTTATTTTCAATGAAGCAGGTAGAGCCATTCCAAATCGTTTGCCCCTGTAGATCGTATCTATTCATCAGAATGTTATAACCGGTTTCTGCTTGATAGAAAAGATTGATGAAATTATCAAACAAGAAATTGTAGTTATAGAAATCAACATCGGTAAGAAGGTTAAAACCGTATTCAGGAAAAACATATACTCCATCCGAAGTTAAAATCTGAAACCCGTAATCTTCTAATCCGCCATGGCTATCTCTCCAAGTATAAACAAGGTCATCATTGAATTCATTCCATGTTTTGATATGTGGTGTAGATTCAGGAAGTGCAACTCCCGGGAAAGGCCAACCTGCTGAAAGGTTTCCATTCTCATCGATTCGATTGAAATAATATTCATCTTGATATTCAAAGTAAATGTAACTGCTCGTCATAGTTGCAAAACCTGTGTCACCATTATCGATTAAGACAGTACCATTGCTGCCCCACACCGGATTATTATTAATTAGTTTCTGAGCTTTGATCTGATCTGCTTCCAGCCAGACTACTATTATATCTCCATCCACAATTTCTATTAGCGGTTTCGTTTGGGAATTCATAACATCATTGGTGATATCAACTGCATTCTGGGCGAACACAGTTCCATCTTCATGCAATATCTGCCA
Source organism: Candidatus Cloacimonadota bacterium (assembly GCA_030595905.1). Taxonomy (GTDB): domain Bacteria; phylum Cloacimonadota; class Cloacimonadia; order Cloacimonadales; family TCS61; genus JACNIV01. The sequence goes on from JAUVLE010000229.1 coordinate 1,321, forward strand.
GCGCACTCTGAGGAATTCTTCATTTTCTTTCTTTTCGCTCCAGACTGCTGCTATTCCACCATCCGGTAAAGCTTTTGCCACGAAATCATTTTGATAGAAGAAGGAAGTATCGGTGAGCGCAATGCCGAATTCATCGAAAAACACTTCTCCCTCTGCTGATATGCGTTGAGCAAAAATCCTCTTTTCCGAATATCTATAATCTTCCCATAAATAATAGCTGGAATTATCATTTCCGATGATTTGAAAATTATCTATATAAGATTGCATTCCGCTCCTGATATCCACACCAACACCCGGAAGCAAAATATTTCCGTATTGATCAAGACATTGGTATCTGAGATGGGATCTTCCATTTTTAATTAGCTGCCAGGTAAACAGGATATTATTGTTTACTTCATTGATCTGAATTCCATGCTGCAGCCAGGCTGAATAATATTCCGAGCCCAGCATGATTCCATCATCTCCCCATAATTTGTTTCCGTTGGAATCAATATTTTGAACTATTATGTCAGAACCAAAATAGCACATAACATAACAGCCTTGATCTGGCGTTGTTTGTAAATTAAATAAGGGATAATAAATATCATCAAGTACTGTTGCAGTCCAAAGTGAATTTCCATTCAAGTCTGTTTTTTGAATTTTGAAAGTATATTCATTCGGATGAGGTGCTTGTATTAAATATCCCATAAAAAAACTATCATCATTACCAGTAAGTATTGTTCGGGAGTTTTCATAAACTGCTTCATCGTTGATCACCATTCCTTCCGCACCCCAATAGATATTTCCTTCCAGATCAAGGCGTTGACCAATGACAGATTCATTCCAACGCCACCAGATAATGAAATCGTTCGTTCCCACAGAAGTAATTTCAGGATAATAATAACTTGGCAGCGAAATGGCTACTATCTGATCCCAAAGAATTTCCCTGTCAAAATCGATACGGGCTGCCATCAGGTTTTCCTCACCGGAAAGCTCAATGTAATTAATGATAGAACCGCCGTAATTATCAGGGACGATATCTCTTAAACTGACATCTGTAAAAAGCGGATCAGGATTTGCCGACCAGAGATCAATGGCATCCGCATCAAGATTTAAACCAATAATACCGCTATTTCCACCATCAAGATAAAATATATATGTACCACCGACTTCATTGGCGATGAGATAAGGATAACATATAAATGTATTATCAACCAGTAATTCGTTGTTTTGTGACCAGAGGATTTCACCTGCACTGCTGATTTTTTGAGCATACATTCTGTAATAATTATCTATGCCAGACCAAATTACCCACATGAATATCACACAGTTATCGCTGGTAGATACAATTTTCTTTGCTCCCCAAAATGTGTTTACTTGCTCGTCGAGAAGAAGAGGATCACCATTATTCCAGAGTTTATTGCCGGCAGCATCTACCTTTTGCACGTAGATTTTCCAGACGCTGGTTTTTGTGTCCGCCCAGATGCTGACAACTCCATCTTCCAAAGTTATAGAATTACTTTCCCATGCAAAGTTAGTGTTTTCTCTTATTATGAGTGGTTCTTCTGCATTTAATGAAAAGAACATCAATAAAGAAAAAATCAGGGTAATATAGAGTTTATTGGTCATTTTATGCTCCTTTATCTTCCGGTTTGGAATATAATGATTTCCTGTTTCATTAACACACATCTTCACTGCCCGGATGTAGTTCTTCACTTTGATATTACATTCCTTTCAAATTCAAACTTCATAACAAATTAGACATTACCGAAGATGGGAAAAGTATGGTTTATGTCAAATTAAAAAATGTCTGAGTTTCTGAAAGGATGGAAAGAATAGATTCCCGTTTCCGTCAAATAACAGAAGCGATTTTAAAAAAATCGGACATAGTGCACAGGATTTATCCGCCTTAGGAGGAATGACGATACAAGAAGATACTCCTTGCTTATCTACGTTTCCCTTTTAGGAATGAAATTCCGTCTAAAAGGGAATTGCAAGGGATTCTCTCTCTTGTTTCACAGCGGGAGCTATGAACGAGGGGATTCCCGTTTGCACGGGAATGACAATTTGTTAAAACACCTTCCTGCCAGCTACCAGGGTAGAAATTATTTCAACTTCTTCATTTACATAAATGAGTTTGGATAGCAGTTCTGTGCAGTTGTAATTACTTTGTTCAGGGATTTTCAAAAATACCAGATCGGCATCTTTTCCTGATTCGATAGAACCGATAATACTTTCTTTTCCCAGCACTTTGGCACCGCCCAGAGTAGCATAATAAAATGTTTCCTGCGGAGAAACAATGTAATCGTCCTGGCGGTAGCAGCACATCTTCATTACATTGAACATAGAGAGAGAAGTACCTGCTGCCACATCGGAAGCCAGGGCAAGCTCGATGCCTGCATTTTTTATTTTTTCAAATTGCAAAATACCGCTTTTCAGAAAGAAGTTAGAATCCGGGCAGTGAACTATTTTGCTCCCCGTGTTTTTTATCAACGAGAGTTCATTATCATTCAAATGAATGGCATGACCCAGAAGGGTTTTTGGCGATAGAAGACCGTGTTTCTCGTAAACTTCGGTATAGTTTCGATATTCTGGAAAAAGATCATTTACCCATTTTATTTCTTCTTTGTTTTCCGAAAGATGCGTTTGAATATAAACATCATTTTTCTTTGCAAAATTTCCAATTAGTTTCATTAATTTTGAAGAACAAACAGGTGCGAATCTGGGAGAGAATACATATTCCAGCAGGTTTGTTTTTTTATTCCATTTTTCAAAGAGTTCCATGCTTTCTTTGAATGAAGTCTCTGTATCTTCTGTCAGGTATTCAGGGGAATTGCAGTCCATCATGGTCTTGCCGATGATTGCTCTAATTCCTTTATTTTCGGCAGTTTCAAAGGCAATATCGCAAGCTTGTTTGAATGGAGCAGTATAGATGACGGAAGTTGTGGTTCCCTTTTTTACAGAAGCGGAAAAAAAATCTTCTGCT
>JAUVLE010000181.1 GCA_030595905.1 Candidatus Cloacimonadota bacterium
ATTTCAAAAAAGATGAAAATGGAAAAACTTTAGAAAACTGGGAAAAAATGATCACCAGAGTTGCAGAAAATATAAGCGGTGGTGATACCTCCAAAAAAGAGAAGTATCTCAAACTTCTGGATTCCGGTTATTTTCTTCCCAATTCTCCCACTTTAATGAATGCCGGTAATGATCTGCAACAGCTTTCTGCCTGCTTTGTGCTTCCGCTGGAAGATAGTATGGAGAGCATTTTCGAATCTGTGAAGAACGCTGCGCTTATTCATAAAAGCGGTGGCGGAACCGGTTTCAGTTTCAGCCGGCTTCGTCAAGCAGATGCTCGTGTTCGCAGCACGAATGGTGTTTCCAGTGGTCCGATCTCATTTTTAAAAGTTTTTAATTCTGCAACAGATGCTGTGAAACAGGGCGGAACCCGCCGTGGAGCAAATATGGCTATTCTGAATGTTGATCATCCGCAGATCATTGAATTCATTAAATGCAAAGAAGATACGAAAGAACTTACAAACTTTAATATAAGTGTGGGTATCACCGAAGATTTCATGAAAGCTGTTTATAAAGATAAAGATTATGAATTGATAGCTCCGCATACAAAAGAAGTTGTAAGAAAATTAAATGCCAGAGATGTTTTCACGCTTATAGTAGAGATGGCGCATAAGAACGGAGAACCGGGAATAATCTTTCTGGATAGAATAAACAAATACAATCCCACTCCGCATATCGGTGAGATCGAATCGACTAATCCATGTGGTGAGCAGCCTCTTCTTCCAAACGAAGCCTGCAACCTGGGTTCTTTGAATCTGGCGGCTATGGTGAAAAAAGGGAAGGTCGAATGGAATATTTTAAAAAAAGCGGTTAGAGAATCGGTAGAATTCCTGGATGATGTAATAAACCAATCTCGTTTTCCTCTTCCCGAAATAGAAGAAATGGTTAAATCCAACCGGAAGATCGGGCTTGGTGTGATGGGTTGGGCAGACCTGCTTTTTATTTTGGGAATTCCATATAGTAGCAAGAAAGCAGTTGCTTTGGGTGAAGAGATCATGGAATTTATAGATTATCATTCCAAAAAGATGTCAATGGAATTGGCGCAGAAACACTCTGCTTTTCCCAATTTTAAAGGCAGCATATATGATAAGAAAAAGTTGATACGCGAGAATAACAAATTAGATTGGAAAGAACTCAAGACGGAAATATCTGAAAATGGCATTCGCAATGCTACCACCACCACCATCGCTCCCACCGGTACCATCAGTATGATATGTAATACTTCCAGCGGAGTAGAACCACAATTTTCACTGGTTTATGTAAAGAATGTGATGGATGGAGAAAAACTTCTTTATGTTAATTCTCACTTCGAAAATGCACTCCGTGAATCTGGAATATATTCCAAAGAACTTTTAGAAAAAGTATCCGAAACGGGAAGCGTTGCTCATATTCCGGAAATACCCGAAAACATAAAAAAAATATTTGTAACTTCACATGATATATCACCTGAATGGCATATAAGAATGCAGGCTGCCTTCCAGAAATATACGGATAACGCTGTTTCCAAAACCATTAATTTTACCAGAAAAGCTACAAAAGAAGATATAAAAATGGCTTATGAACTTGCCTATGATCTGGACTGCAAAGGTGTGACTGTTTATCGTGATGGAAGCAGGGAAGATCAGGTATTATCGGTGGGAACAAAAACAAAAGAAGCTCCACTGAATGGTACCAGAATAAGTCCTCGCGAAAGACCCGAAATTACAACCGGAATTACCCAGAAGATCGAAACAGGATGTGGTCACCTTTATATAACGATCAATTCCGATGAAAAAGGTGCCTGTGAAGTTTTCACGCAGATGGGAAAAGTGGGTGGATGTGCCTCTGCTCAATTAGAAGCAATTGCCAGGCTTACATCTTTGTGTTTACGATCAAATGTAAAAGTAAGTTCCATTATTCGACAACTAAAAGGTATCCGCTGTCCTTCCCCGATGTGGAATAATGGCGAAATGGTAACTTCCTGTGCAGATGGAGTATCAAGATCTCTGGATATATTTATGCAGGTCGATAAGAACACATTAGCAGATATCAAAGACTTGAATAATAAAAAAGAATCCGGATCAAATAAACTGCCAAGGGGTTTAATGGCGACCTGCCCGGATTGTGGAAGTGCAGTAGAACATGCCGAGGGATGTCTTAAATGCAATTCCTGCGGTTGGTCTAAGTGCTGATTTGATTATATTATAAATAATGAAAACAAACAGGGTAGAGAATAATGTTTCTGCCCGTTTTGTTTCTGAATAAGGATTGAATTTGAAAAAGATAATATTAATTACATTTGTTTTAATATTTACAATCAACCTTTCAGCATTAAGAGTACTCACGTATAATGCTTTAAATTTCAGCAGCAATTCAGGTGACCGGCTTCAATATTTTCAATCCATTTTTAATGAGATTGCACCGGATATCGTTCTTGTGCAGGAGATGTCTGATGAAGGAGGTGCAGGACTTCTTCTAACTGCTTTGAATAATGGCGGGAACAATTTTTCCAAAGCACAGTTTCTGAATGGGCCGGACACAGAAAATATGCTCTTTTATAATAATACGATTGTCACTTTTGCATCTCAGGATACGATCGATACCGAACTGCGAGATATTTCTGAATATGAATTATTGTTGGAAGGCAACCTGATAAGGTTTTATAGTTGTCACTTAAGAGCAAGTCAGGGAAATGAACTTCTCAGGTTGGAAGAAGTAACCAGATTGCGGGATCATCTCAGCTTATTAGAAGAAGGATCGGAATTTATCATTGCCGGTGACATGAATTTTTACACGAGCAATGAGCCGGGATATCAGAAGTTCATTGCAGACGAAACCAATAATATCGGTCGTGCACAAGATCTTTCCGATCAGGTTGGCAACTGGAACAATAATCCGATCTTTGCTGTTGTGCATACACAATCTACAAGGGTGAGTGCATTCGGCGGAGGAGCAGGCGGCGGTCTGGATGACAGGTTTGATTTCATTTTTTCTTCTTATGAGATCAATAATGGGTTTGGGTTGGAATATATCGAAGACAGTCTTACACCATTTGGAAATGACGGAAACCATTTTAATCAATCGATCAATGCAGGAACTAACTCTGCAGTTTCACCGGAAGTAGCAGATGCCCTTTATTATGCTTCCGACCACCTGCCGGTTTACGCCGATTTTAATGTCATCCCTTCTGCTCAGGAAATGATTGTTGTTACCATTCCAAATATAGAAGAGCAGTGGGAACAGGATTCTACACAGGAAATCAGGTGGGCTTCGGCAAATTTTTCCGGAAATATCAAGATCGAGCTTGAACCGGTTGAAAGCAGTTCACGAGAGATACTTGTTGCTTCCACCGAAAATGACGGTATTTGGGAATGGAATATTCCGGCAGAACAACCACTTGGTGAATATATTATCGTGGTTTCCGATACGGATGACGGAATTCCATCCGATGAAAGCAACAATCCTTTCTCTATCATTGAACCGCTCAGTATAGTTGCGATCTATGATATCCAGTATTCTTTAACGGGACCTTCTCCGCTTGAAGGAACAGATGTAATAACTTGCGGCATCGTAACGGGTATTTTTGACAGTGGATATTTTATCCAAGACGCTGCAGGTGCCTGGAATGGTCTTTTTATTTATAATTACTCTAATAATCCGCAGCGGGGAGATTCGCTGATCATTGCCGGAACGGTTGCAGAATATTATGAAAAAACCGAACTTACCGAGATTAGTTTTTTTGAAGTGCAGTCAGGTAATAATACTCTGCCGGAAGCTATTGTTTTAAATACTGGTGATGTGGGACAGGAAAGTTATGAAGGCGTGCTGGTAAAAGTGGAAAATGCAGAATGTATCGATGATAATTTGGGATATGGTGAATGGCTGGTTGATGATGGTTCAGGGGAAATAATAATAGGTGATCTGATGTTTGCCTTTGTACCGGTTCTGGGTGAATTCTACGATATTACCGGTATAGTCGATTATTCGTATAGTAATTTCAAGATCGAGCCGAGAGATGAGAATGACATCATTGTTTCTACATCCGCAGATGATTTTATTTTTTCTCCGAAGGTTGAATTGTTCAATTATCCCAATCCATTCAATCCGTCAGTTGCCGGAGCCGGTCGCTGTCCTGCAACAACAATCTCTTTCTCTGTAACACAAAACGCTGTGTCCGGCTTAGACGGATCCTCGTTTGTGACTCTTGAAATATTTAACACCAAAGGGCAGAAAATTAAAACTTTGAATGTTTTGGAGTGCATTAACCGTGTTAATGCAAAAGCGACGGAGTCGCTTCACCACATAACATGGGATGGAAGAGATGATAATAACAAGCCGGTTTCAGCAGGGATTTATTTCTATCAGTTGAAAGTAGGGAATAAGTTTATGAAAACAAAGAAGATGCTGCTGCTAAAATAGTGTTAAACTTCTGATTATCGCAAGACATCCGAATGTTTTTTAAAAAGAAATAGTTTCAAATTTTGTGGTCTAATAGACAAAACCTTGTTGCTATTTACCCAATAATTCATCAATTATTTTAGTTTTTCTCTGTTTTCTTATTCCCGAATGTACTCTTAATTTTGTTTGTAAAATATTTATCTTCCAACACTCGGAAGAGCTACGCACATTCAGAGGTTGGTATTTGGTTGGTTACATTCAATTTAACATTTATCCGCCTTAGTCGGACAAGATATTTCGGACTTGTGTCATGTCTCAAATATTAGGTTCTTCGGATAAATTTTCCGTAACACGGTTTCTGTAAAACTCCCTTCACGGAATCAAATACGATCTTGCCGCGCACAATTGTTTTATCGATCGAGCAATTGAATGTACTACCATGAAAAGGTGAATATTTACCTAAAGAGTGTAATTTCGATTCATCCACCCGGAATGATCTTTCTAAATCTATCACTGTAAAATCCGCATCGGTGCCGGGATCAAGACTTCCTTTACATTGATAAAGACCGAATTTTTTCGCTGCATTTTCCGAGGTTAATTTTATCATTTTTTTCAGATCAACTTTTTCTTTCAGATAGAATTCCGAGAAAAGGTATGGAATCATGAGCTCCGTACCCGGAATCCCATTATAGACTTTTGAAAAATCTTCAAAATTCTTTCCTGCTTCATAATCACATCCGGCATGATCAGTTGTGACAAAATCAAGAGTTCCTGTTTTCAAACAATTTCTCAAGAAATCTCTGTCCTCATCAAATTTTACAGGTGGTGCAGTTTTAAGTCTTCCTTTTAGAATTAGAAGATCTTCAGATGTAAATTGCAGGAAATGAGGGCAGGTTTCAAAAGTTACATCCATCTTCTTTGTAGCTTTCCGGATCAATTCTGCAGCTTTTCTGCTACTGATATGTACGAAATGGATTTTATTGCTTTTTGCAATTTCCAATATTTTTTTTACAGCTATTACTTCTGCCTGCACGGGGCGGGATTTTATGTAATTTTCCGGTAATTTTAATTCCGTATCCGAAAGAGATTTTAGAGCATCGTTAATTATCTTCTCATCTTCTGCATGAAATCCGAAAAGAATTTCCGGAATTTCTGATAAAACTTTTTTTATATCTTCATAGGAAAGTGCAAGGAATGTATCCATTCCGGATATCGTATAAAGCTTGAAGCCGATAATGCCTTCGTTCCAGAGTTCCAGAATAATGTTTTTATCAAGCGGGAAGTCATTTCTGCGGATACCGCCCCAAAGTGCAAAGTCCACCAGAGCCTTTGACTGGATTGCATTCAATTTTTCATAAAGATTTTCCTTATTTGTAACCGGTGGGATGGAAGTGCAGGGCATATCTATTACTGTGGTTATTCCGCCGTAAGCTGCCGCAGTTGTGCCGCTT
>JAUVLE010000142.1 GCA_030595905.1 Candidatus Cloacimonadota bacterium
CTGCTCTGGGAATCAAAAAAGCATTGGAAGAATTAGAAAATAATAAAGGAATACTCTACAATCAGAATATTGTGGATATCTGTATAAAACTATTTAACGAAGATAAATTTGCGTTTATAAAGTAAAACAATATTTTATTAACCCATCCTGAGCTCGTGACACCCTGATGTTCCGTCTTTGCCGGACTTACGTCCATATTTCTTCAAATGCCGGCAAAATATGCTAAAAGATAAAATTTCCCCATTTTACATCCCTTTGTTCTTGACACTTAAGATACAATATTGAATTTTTTTCACAGTTCGTGAATTATATATAAGAGCAGTTAGGAGACTATAATGGCAACAAAATTTTTTACAAATAAAGAGGAGAATACTCTTCTTAATAAGTTTAAAGGTGTATTTGAGAATAACAAAGATATTTATTTCTTTGACGCACTCGTCGGATATTTTAGGAGTTCAGGATATTTTGCGATTAGACCGTACTTAGAAGATGTATCTAACATCAGAATTTTGGTTGGTATTAATGTTGATAAGCTAATTTCTAAATATCAGACACAAGGTTTGCTTTTTCAAGTAGATGAACAGCAAACAGTAGTAGAATTTTTATCCGAGACGAAAGATGATATTCAAAATTGCAATTATAAAAAAGAGATTGAAGACGGCATTCTTCAATTTGTAGAAGATATTATTACAAAGAAAATTGAAGTGAGAGCACATCCGACTAAAAGATTACACGCAAAGCTTTATATTTTTAAACCAGAAGGATTTAATGAACACAAATCAGGACACGTAATTACAGGTTCTTCCAATCTTACAATATCCGGTTTGGGAGATAGCGATAATTCAAATTACGAGTTTAACGTTTTATTGAATAATTATGATGATGTGGTTTTTGCATCTGATGAATTTGAAGAATTGTGGAAAGAATCAATTCCGATACTTCCAACTGAAATTGATAAATTGAAAAAAGAAACCTATCTGAATGCTGAACCAACACCATTTGAAATTTATATAAAATTCTTGATCGAGTATTTTGGAAAAAGTGTAACGTTCGATCCAAATTCAATTACGGATATCCCAAAAGGATTTATGCGGCTTTCATATCAAATCGATGCTGTAAGTCAGGGATATGAATTATTAATGAAACATAACGGATTTTTCCTTGCTGATGTTGTTGGTTTGGGAAAAACAGTAGTAGCAACTTTGATTGCAAAGAAATTCTTTTTCAGTAATGATTATCCCTCTCATATTTCCGGAATTCTCATTATTACACCACCGGCAATAAAAAAGAACTGGATCGATACTTTTGAACAATTCGGGATGAAAAATTATGATATTATTACAAACGGCAGCACACACAAAGTTAAGCATCCTGAAAAGTATGATCTGATCATTGTTGATGAAGCTCACAAATTCAGAAACGATACAGCAGAAGCTTATTCCAATTTGCAGAAATTATGTAAAACACCAACAAAACATATTCTAAAAGATGATACAAAGGCTCGGAAAAAAATAATTCTGGTCTCCGCAACCCCACTAAATAACAGACCCGACGATATCCGGAATTTAGTATATTTATTTCAGGATGGTCGAGATTCAACTCTGGATATGTCTAACCTGAATCATTTTTTTACAAAAAAAATTGAAAGTTATAAGAAAATAAAGAAAGAACCGAATATTAAAATTGTTCAGCAAAAAGTAGCTGATATTTATGAAGAAATCCGCAATAAAGTTATTTCTCCATTAACTGTTCGCAGAACCAGAACAGACTTAAAAAATAATGAAGAATATTGGAAGGATATTGTGAAACAGGGAATTAAATTCCCTCAAATAAAGAAACCAAAAAAACTCTTATATCAATTGGATTTTGTGTTAGAATCTTTATATGACAGCACAATGAAATATTTGACAGATAAAAACGAAGGTCTCACCTATAATCGCTATCGTGCAATATCACATCTCATTCCCGAAAAGAAAATAAAATATCAATTTGCAGACCTCATTTCTGCACAACTTGCCAAGATTATGAAAACAATGTTAGTAAAAAGGATAGACAGCAGTTTTTATGCTTTCAAAAAATCTTTGCATCGTTTTTATACAGCCAATACGGCAATGATAAAAATGTTTGAAAGCGGTAAGATTTATATTGCGCCAAATCTTCCCGTAACGGAATACATTATGGAAGATAAAGATGATGAACTTTTAACATTAATTTTGAAAACTCAAATAACCGATCCGACTATTGAAATATGTATTAAAGAAGATTTTATCGATGGCTTTGCCGAAGGTCTTTATCGTGATGAAAAAATACTTAAAAAATTAGTAGAAGGTTGGGATAAAATCGATTATGATCCTAAATTAGAAAAATTTCTTGATGAATTAAATAACAGATTAATGCAACCTGCAATTAACAATCAAAAGAAATTAGTTGTATTTTCCGAATCGGCAGAAACGATCAACTATTTAAAAATACAATTGAAAGAGAAAAATAATGTGCTCGCAGTAACTTCTAAGAACAGGAAAGAATTAGAATCGATAATCAGAGAAAATTTTGATGCCAATATTCCGATAGAAGAACAAAAAGATGATTATGATATTGTAATTTCAACTGAAGTTTTGGCAGAAGGGATTAATCTGCATCGAGCAAATATAATTGTAAATTATGATACACCTTGGAATTCCACAAAATTGATGCAGAGAATCGGTAGAATAAATCGAATTGGTTGCACTTCAGACTTTATTTATATTTTCAATTTTTATCCGACTGCACAAGTTAACAGCGATATTGAATTGGAAAAGAAAGCAATTATGAAATTGCAGGCATTTCATTCCGCTTTGGGAGAAGATAGTCAGATCTATTCACCCGATGAAATTGTTGATACTTTCGGTCTTTTCGATGAATTGGTAGAAGAAAAGCGTGATGAGAGATTAGTATATTTGATGTACCTGCGTAAATTCAAAGAACAAAATCCCGAGAAGTACAGAATTATTAAGAAGCTGCCATTACGCTCACGAGTTGGAAGAATAGATGAAGAAAAACATAATAGCTCAATTTGTTTTATCAGAAATGACAGAAGAGATGTATTTTATCAGATTAGAGAAAATAATAAAATTGAAGAATTAAGCTTTGTGGAAACTGCTGATATTTTTAAGACAAATATAAAAGAAAAACCGATAAAACTACACGATAAACATCACGAACAAATTACAACTGCAATTAACGATTTTAATAAAAAGTTAAAAACAGAAGCAATAAGTAAACAAGCTGTCGATGTTACAAAAGGTCCAAGAGAAAAAGCTGCTTTAGCATATCTGGATTCTGTTTTGAAATTTCAATTTATCAATTCTGTTGAAGTTCTAAAAATAAAATCTGCAAAGCAAGCTATCAAACTCAGGAAGTTCCAAAAACTACAAAGAGAGATAAATAAATTTACGCGATCTATTAAAAAAACTTCAATCACATTGATAGCTATCCTTGATGGTATAATAAAAATTATTGATCAGTATCCATTGGATTGGGAAAATTTTGAAGAAATAACACCAATTGTTTCTATAAAAACCTATGAGCAGATCAAACCGGAAATTATTATCAGCGAATCTTTTATTAAATAATTAATAAACTTGGAGAAACTATGAATTCTGAAAACACAAAAATTGCAATTTTTAAAGGTAAGAAAATCAGGAAAACTATTTACAATAATGAATGGTGGTTTGTGATAGAAGATGTTGTTTCCGTTTTGACCGAATCAGTACAACCCAAAGGCTACATAAAGGATATGAGACGCCGTGATGTTGAGCTTGCAAAAGGATGGGGGCAAATTGCCACCCCCCTTAAAATCGAAACTCAAGGCGGTTCACAAAATATAAATTGTGCCAATACTGAAGGCATTTTTCGCATAATCCAATCAATCCCATCACCAAAAGCAGAACCATTCAAACGTTGGCTGGCAAAAGTTGGTTACGAACGAGTTCAAGAAATAGAAGATCCCGAATTGGCTACCAAACGAACACGAGCACTTTATAAAGCAAAAGGTTATTCTGATAGCTGGATAGAGAAACGAATGCGCGGAATAGCTATTCGGGAAGAATTGACTGATGAATGGAATACCAGAGGAGCAAAAGAGCAGAGAGATTATTCCATTCTTACAGCAGAAATATCAAAAGCGACTTTTGGTTTGACGCCGTCCCAATATAAAAATCTGAAAGGTTTAAACCGTGAAAACCTGCGGGATCATATGAACGATTTGGAATTGATATTCAATATGCTTGGCGAAGCTTCTACAACTAAGATTACCAGAAACAGAGATGCACGAGAATTCCCGGAACTAAAAAAAGCTGCTAAAGATGGTGGAGATGTTGCAGGGAATGCACGCAAAGAATTAGAAAATAAAAGCGGGGAAAAAGTAGTTTCAAAACAAAATTATCTGAAAAAACCGGAAGATGAAATATTGATCGAAGAGAGCAAGGATAAAAACAATGAATAAAAATGATTTAAAAACTGTTTTAACAAACCGCTATAACCGCGAAAATTGGCAGGATGTTATTAGAGATATTTTCCCGAATGTGACTTTATTTTCCGAACCATTTATTATCCCTGTTACCAAAGAAAGATTAAAAGATAGAATTTCCGATTTTGTGCAATTGGGAAATGTTCGTTTGAATGATGGGAAAAATATAAAGATATTTGAATTACAATTAACCGATAAAATAAATCTGACTCGTAATAGAGTGGAAATGCGGAATTTGATTGCAGAGTATATCGATATGATGGATAATCACGGTGTGCTGGCGATTTTCAATTCTATCGATGAAGATTACAGATTCACTTTCACTTCCAAAGAAGCTGAAATTACCGAAGCTGAAGGTTTCGTTACAAAAGAAACAGATGCAAAACGTTATACTTATCTGCTGGGACCGAACGAACCTTGCAGAACTGCTGTCGATCAATTATTTGATTTTTCTAATATAAAAAGTTCTGCAAAGATCGAAGATGTGATCAAAGCATTTTCTGTGGAAAAACTCTCTAAATTATTCTTTAATGAATACAAAGAACAGTATGAAAAATTTGTCTGCTACATTACCGGTAAACGCTTTGTGAAGAAAGGCGGAAAATGGACTGAAAAAGAAATTTACGAACCACACGAATATTTAGCAACAGTATTTGAAAATGATGAAAAAACGACTCGTGATTTTATTAAAAAAACTCTGGGTCGAATTGTATTCCTGCATTTCCTGCAGAAAAAAGGTTGGCTGGGATGTCCTGTAAATTCCGATAAATGGGAAAATGGTGATAAACGATTTCTGCATAATTATTATGAAAACTGCTCTGACAAAGAACACTTTTACAGCAAATATTTGGTTCCGCTCTTCTTTGATTGTTTGAACAAAAAGAGACCCAACGATGTATTTGAAAAAACAAATTCCCGTATTCCATATTTGAACGGTGGTCTTTTTGAAAATAAAATTTCTTTGCAAGATCAATTGGATATTCCCGCGGATTACTGGCAGAATCTTTTTGATTTCTTTGCTCAATTCAATTTTACTATCGATGAGAACGATCCTTTTGAACAGGAAGTGGGAATCGATCCCGAAATGCTGGGACACATCTTTGAAAACCTACTGGAAGATAACAAAGATAAAGGCGCATTCTACACACCAAAACCCATCGTGGAATATATGTGCAAAGAATCACTCATCCAATATCTCAAAACACATCTATTCCCAGAAAACCTTCCGAACGGTCAAAGACCTTCGGAACGGTTGGAAAACAATTATAAGCCAGCTTCGGAACGGTTGAAAGACATTTCTACACTAGCTTCGAAACAGTTGAATGATGATTCCAACCGTTGCGATGGTCTCGCAGACTCCAACCGTTGCGATGGATTCGTAAACTCAACCGATCGCAAGGTTTCTTCTCTCGAAAACTTCATCCGCAATCACGATTACGGTGATCCTGAAGACAGTGAAAACTACATAAAGAACAATGCCCGACAAATTGAACAATTGCTCGATGATGTGAAAATCTGCGATCCGGCAATCGGCTCCGGCGCATTCCCGATGGGATTACTGCAGGAAATATTCTGGGCAAAGATGACGCTTGATTGGACTCTGAATCCGGCTGAAACCAAAAAGAAAATAATTGAGAATTCTATTTATGGTGTGGATATCGATAGCGGAGCTATTGATATTGCCCGACTTCGTTTTTGGCTTTCGCTGATCGTCGATGTGGAAAAACCGGAACCGCTTCCCAACCTCGATTATAAAATTATGCAGGGAAATTCTCTTTTGGAAAGCTTTGAGGGAATTGACCTGAGTAAAGTTATGGAAGATAAACTTACCATTGAAACCGTGATCGATGGTCAACAGGATTTGCTCGATTTTGCCAATGATAATCCTCAAAACCAAATTATTTTTTCTGATGACCGTAAACAAAAAGTGCAGGATTTAAAAGATAGATATTTTTCTGAAAGTGATATTGAGACTAAAAAAGATATTCATAAACAAATTGATGAAATCGTTCTGGAGCATATAGATTTTTGCTTAGATAGACACAAAATTGTTTTGCAAACTCAGATTGCAGAATTAGAAAACGAAATTAAGAAGAAAGAAAAAAGCTTGAGGAACGCAGAACAAAAACGCCGACTATGGCTTCCAAATAAACGTACAAAATTGATCAATTCATTAAAATTTGAAAAAGAACTCATTAATTTCAAAATAGAAGATTTTAAACTTATTCAGGAAATGAGTGATCGACCATATTTTTTATGGCACCTTTACTTCAGTGAAGTATTTGAAGAAGAAACCTGTCCTGAACAAGGTCGAAAGAGCGGCTTTGATATTGTGATTGGAAATCCACCTTACATCCAATTACAAAAGGATTACGGCTTTTTGGCATCTATGTATGAAGATCAGGGTTTTAAAACTTTTGCTCGAACCGGTGATATTTATAGCCTTTTCTATGAACAAGGTTACAATATTCTCTCAGAAAACGGACATCTTTGTTTTATTACTTCCAACAAATGGATGCGGGCTAATTACGGAAAAGCAACACGAAAGTTCTTTGCAGACAAAACAAATCCTACAAGACTTATTGATTTTGGCGGATATAAAGTTTTTGAAAATGCTACTGTTGATACAAATATTCTTATCTTTAAAAATTCCCCTCTTGTTGAGAAGTGTCTGACAAATTCGGATGAGGTGTTTAATTCCCCTCTTGTAGAGGGGTGTCACGAAGTGACGGGGTGTTTAGCCTGCACAATCCGCAAAGGTTTCACACGAGAAACCGATATTGCCGGATATGTAAAAGAAAAAGGAATTGAACTTTCCAACCTGACAGAAGAAAGCTGGATCATCTCCACAAAAGAAGAATTTACCATAAAACAAAAAATTGAAAAAATAGGAACTCCGCTCAAAGATTGGGATGTT
>JAUVLE010000160.1 GCA_030595905.1 Candidatus Cloacimonadota bacterium
AACGAATGTACGATGCTACCTCCGGTGAAATTCTTATTGATGATCATAACATCAGGGATATTAAATTACGGGATTTACGTAATTTGATGGGAACCGTAACTCAGGAATCCATTCTTTTCGGTGATACGATAGCAAACAATATCAGTTACGGAACTCTGGAAGATACCTCTGAAAAAGAAATAACTAATGCAGCAAAAATAGCGTATGCCGATGAATTTATTGAAAAACTCCCCAAAAAATACAATGAAATGCTCCATACAAAAGCTTCTAATCTTTCCGGTGGACAGAAGCAGAGATTGTGCATTGCCAGAGCAATTGTGGGTAATCCGCCCATTCTGATCTTTGATGAAGCGACCAGCGCACTCGATACAGAAGCTGAGCAGAAGGTTCAGAAAGCAATTGAACAGGCAACTAAAAACAGGACTGTGATAGTAATAGCTCATCGACTTTCCACAATTCTTTCTTCAGATAAGATAGTGGTTCTGGAGAAAGGGAAAATAGCGGGGATAGGAAAACATAAAGAACTTTTGAAAACTTGTGAAAGATATAAAACACTTTATGAATTACAATTTGCCGATAATGCTTGAAGGATAATTCATAAAGAATGAAATTTCTCTTTTATATTTCTAAAAAATATTCGATTCCGATAATTGAACCTTTGGTGGAATACCTTCAGAAAACCAATCATTTTTATGCTTTTTATGTGTCTGAGAAAGTACAGAAAAATATACCGGAAAATTGGCGTGAAAAGGATATCTACACTTCAGTCGATCAGGCAATAAAATACGATCCGGATTTTATACTTGCACCCGGAAATTTTGTGGATTTCAGGATACCGGGCATAAAAGTTCAACTGTTTCACGGATTGGGTGTAGAGAAAGCTTCTCATTACAAAATCCGTCATTTCTTTGATGTCTATTGCACATCGGGACCTTTTGTAACTGAAAGATTTCTGCAATTAAAAAAAAAGTACAAATACTTTCACATTATAGAAACCGGATGGCCAAAAGTCGATCATATTCTCAGGTTTTCCACGAGAGAACTGAAAAAAAGATCGAGTATTCCAAATAATAAAAAGGTAATTCTCTTCGCCCCCACTCACAGCAAAAAAATGGAATCTGCTACAGAATTGATGCCGGTAATTCCAAAGATAATTCATAAAAATGAATTCTGGCTGATCAAATTTCATGAGCTTATGAACAAAGAACTGGTTTCAGATTTTAAAAATAGACTTGGAGATAATGCTAAGTTTTTAGATGATTATGATATAACTCCATACCTGCATATTGCGGATGTGTTGATCTCTGATACTTCATCTGTTATTTATGAATTCATGCTGCTGGACAAACCTGTGATAACTTACAAGACACAGAGTCGCTTTGAGAAAGGATTGAATATTCCCGATCCGACCATTTTACGTGATGCTCTCGATTGGAGCCTGCAAAATCCCGGAGCACACAGCAAAAAACGCAAAGCTCAATTAAAGGAGATAAATCCTTATCTGGATGGGAGAATTTCTGAAAACCTCATCAGAAAATTAATTGAAAGAAAGCAGGAACTGGCAACAGTAAAGAAACCATTGAACATCTTTCGTA
The DNA here is from genome assembly GCA_030595905.1 of Candidatus Cloacimonadota bacterium. Classification (GTDB taxonomy): domain Bacteria; phylum Cloacimonadota; class Cloacimonadia; order Cloacimonadales; family TCS61; genus JACNIV01. The sequence continues at coordinate 1,596 of JAUVLE010000160.1, forward strand.
AATTGCAGATATTGCATCATGAAAGATTTAAAAAAGGATATTTGAGATAATGATAAAAGTCCTCTTTGATCTGAAGAAAGAATATTACTTTAATTCGCTATTTCCTGTTTATGAAGAGCTTTCCAAAGATCCGGATTACGATATTTACTTCCATGTGGGAAAAGATGAAAAAAGATTTCTGGGGATTTTTCTGATCCCGCAAAAAAGCCGGATCGAAGACAGACTAACAAAAATGGGACTGAAAATTACCGATCAAACCAGCGGTTTTGATCTCGTGATCTGTGGTGATGTTCTTAAACATCCTCAGCGTTATGGTGATGTTGTGCGGGTTCATCTGGATCACGGAGTAGGAATAAAAACTCTGCGGATACGGAACATCAAAAAGCAGAAAGATCATCACTACCACGTTTTCCTGGAAGGACAATATTGGTACGATTATATAAAAAGTCTGGGCTGGGAAAATGTAGCGGATTTCTATCTAACCGGTATTCCAAAACTTGATCCTCTATTTTGGGATGGATATTATGATAATGATAAGCTCATCAAGAAAATAGGTCTTGATCCCAATAAAAAAACTGTCCTGTTCGCCCCTTCTTACAAACCGAGCTGCATCAATTATGTTCAATCTAAAATTACGGATCTATTGCCCGAATACAATTTAATTATCAAACTTCATCCTTATAGTTGGGGTGGTAAATATGCATCACACAGTCAGCACAGATTTTACGAAAAACTGGCAAAGAAAAACCAAGATGTTTTCCTGATAAACAAAGAAGATTATGACATCTATCCTTATCTATTTCTTGCAGACACGCTTATCAGCGATACTTCCAGTGTTATCAACGAATTTCTGGCACTGGGAAAACACGGTATCATTTATGTGCTTCCGAATTCCAAGCTGAAACATTCAGATGGAATGGACTCGGTTTCCATCGATCCCAAAGATTGGCTGAAAGGTGCATTCCCGCACATGTTCAAGCCGGATGACCTGCTTCCTGCTGTGGAATCTGCTTTGGATCCCACACCCGAAATGAAGAAAAAACTGGTAGAATATAGGAACTATTTTTTCATTGGACTCGATGGTTTTTCAGGAAAAAGAGTTAAAGAAAAGATTGATGAGTTGATGAAGGAGACAGGAAAATAAGCATGTTTAAATCATTTATATTGATTTTTTCTCCTATTGTTTATTTAATGAATAAGATCATTCCATTAGTAAAAGGTAAGACTTTGTTTTTCAGCAAAGGTGGACAATTTTCCGGAAACCCAAAATGCTTTTTCAAATACATGCTCGATAAGAAGCAGGGATTCCCATTATGGATAACAGATTCAACACAAGTATACAACGATCTTTGCACAGAATTTTCCAGGAAACATGTTTTTTTAAGAAAGGGATTTATAGGAAATATAAGATATATCTATCACTATTTAACATCCTCAGCAGTAATAATAAGAGGAAGTAAAGATTTCTGGGATATTTTACAATACACAAAAACTAAAAGGAGAAAAGTGATTAATTTAGGACATGGGATATTGGTGCCGGGAACTAAAAAAACCGGTATTGAAATCAGACCTTCGAAAAAAGCAGCAAAACCTGAATTGAAGCGAAGAAAGGCAACAACGTATTACACAATGTGCTCAGATATCGAAAAATATATTCGTTCCGCAGCTTATTATGTTAATATTCACAAATTTGTTGTGGTTGGTTCTCCCAGAACCGATATTATAATTCACAATTTGGATAAAAAACAAGAGGTTATAAAACTTCTGAATAATTTACTAAAGCCGCAGGTAAATTTCAATAAAGTTATTCTTTACGCACCAACTCATCGAGATGCTGGAAGATGGAGAGATAGTCTTCATCCCAGTGAATTTTTTCCTTTCCAGGATTTTGAAATGAAAACTCTATCAAAATTCCTTGAGGATAATAACTCTATTATGCTACTTAGAACACATGATCAGGAAAATAAATTTGGTTCTAAAGATAAATCCCAGATCGATTCGATAATTGATTCCAAACGGATATTTTACTTTTCACATTCTGTTTTAATGGACGTAAATGAGATTTTACCTGCTGTCGATCTTCTAATTTCAGATTACTCAAGTCTTGCTGTTGATTTCCTTCTTTGTAATAAACCTATTATTTACATTCCTTATGATCTGGGAGAATATCACCGGGGCATTATTTTAGATTTCTATCGCTGGACACCTGGAGTAAAGGTTTTAAAGTTTAAAGAGTTTATTAATATAGCACAGGAATATCTGGATCATCCTGAAAAAGATTCGGCAGAACGAGAGCGGCTAAAGGAAATGTTTCATCAATATCAGGACGGGAAAAGCTGTGATCGTATTCTGGAACTGATCAAAGATTAGGTGGATAGAGTTATTAATATGGATAAAAAAATTGTTTTTTTATATCTACATGGAATTCATCAATTGTACCATAGTGCTATGATAGCAATGGAATTATCCGGAATCCAGGATGAATATAAAGTCCAACTTTTATCATGTCATCTAAAACATACCGAAATTCTGAATCATATAAAGAGTTTTTATCCCAAGAGCAGTTGCGAAATAATCACTTTGCCGCTTCCATTTCGATTCAAGTATTTAAATTTCAAACAGAAAAGTTATCCTTCTCCACATAGCACAATGAAATTCACAAAGAAATATTTAAAAAATGCAGATGCCATCTGTGCAACTTCTCACATAACTCCCAAAATATGCAAAAAATTTAAAGTTACTAAACCTAAGTTTATTTATCAGTATCATGGGTGTGGTGATAGGCAATATGGATTCGATCCAAAATTTAATGATTTCGATTTTATGCTTCTTCCAGGAAAATATCACTTAAAACGTCTTTTAGAAGAAAAAAATATTGAAAAAGAAAAAACTCATATCGTAGGTTGGCCTAAATTAGACTATCCTGTTGAAACCAAAAAAGTAAAAAAAGAACTATTTAATAATGACAACCCTATTGTGTTATATACACCTCATTGGAAACCAACCTTGGGTTCTTATCAAATCTGGGCAAAAGATATTTTGGAATATTTTTCAAATTCCCAAGAATATAATTTAATTTTTGCACCTCATATCCAGATAAAGCACTGGCAGTTTAAATATAAATACAATATTAATTATGATCATTATATGTCAGAAAATATTTATATTGATTTTGGAAGCACATATAGCGTTGATGGTACCTATCTAAAGATTGCTGATATTTATATGGGTGATGTAAGTAGCCTTGTTTATGAATGGATAGCATTTAAACCACGTCCCTGTGTTTTTCTTAATGCACATCATATTCAATGGAAGGGAAATGTTAATTATCGTTTTTGGGGTTATGGACCAGTGGTTGAAGAAATTAATGAATTAGATAAGAAGATAAAATTAGCATTAAACTCAAAAACATTTATAGAAATTCAATCTGAAAGAATTAAAGAATATATGGATATTAAAACCGAACCTTCTTCACTACGAGCAGCTAAATCTATTTATAAATATTTAAAAAAGGAGATATAAAAATGAGAATTGTTTATTCGTATTATGTTATGGACATCGTTCATAGAGGTCATTTAAAGATGCTGGAAAATGCTAAGGCAATTGCCGGAAAAGACGGAAAACTGATCGTGGGAATATTAACAGATGAAGCTGTAATGGAGAAAAAGCAAAGACCAATTCTTTCTTTTGACGAAAGATTCGATCTGGCAAATGCTCTTAAATATGTTGATCTGGTAGTGGCACAGGACACATATTCTCCACTGCCGAATGTGAAAAAGATCAAACCTGATATTTTAATGGAAAGCACCAGCCATACTGATGAAGCAATTGAAAAAGCACGTGAAGTTATGGAAAGCATAGGTGGAGAAGTAATTGTGGTACCATATTTTCCATCTCAATCATCAACTAATATTAAAAATCAAATTAAAAAATGAGATTAGTCTATTCTTATTTTGTGCTGGATATTGTCCATAAAGGACTCTTAAACATGATGAAAAGCGCAAAAGCTATGGCTGGTAAAAACGGGAAATTAATTGTAGGTATCTTAACAGATGAAGCTGTAATGGAAGAAAAGCCAAGACCAATTCTTTCTTTTGACGAAAGATTCGAGTTAGCTTCTGCAATCATATATCCGGATATTGTTATTCCTCAAGATACCTACTCTCCACTATCAAACCTAAAAAAAATAAGACCAGATATTCTGATGGAAAGCACAAGCCATGATGAAAATGAGATTGAAAAAGCAAGAAAATATATGGAAAGTATCGATGGAAAGGTTATTGTATTGCCTTACTTTCCTCCGGAATTACATACTGATCTTATAAATAAAGAAAATAAGAATATCGTAAAACCTATAGAAGAATTTGCCAATCTCAAAGATCTGAAATGGCAAGAAATAACAATGAATATTTTTTATTATGAAAAAATTAAAATAGAGTTCATTGCAAGAAATATTAAAACCGGCAAACAACCTGCTAAGGCATTCGGGTTTGAATGTAGAGGTAAACCCAATAAACTGTGGAAATTATTAATAGACTTTTATGATAATAAATCAGAAATCTCAAAATATTCAACATATCTAAGAACCAATCCTGCAAAATTAAAAGATAGAGTAAGCAGATTGAGATCTCATTTAAAAAAATTGATAAATATCAAAGATGACGCACCAATAAGCAACTACAATAAAAATAAAACATATCGCTTAAGATTTAATTTAAAGGTAGAATATTAAATAAAAATTAACATTTCTCACTTCAATTTTTGTCATCTAACTTGCTGAAGTTGGTCTTCCTCCTAAATTCATCCTGCCTGTCTGGGCGTAGCTTTCGCGGAGACTGACTGTCCTTCTCTTTTCAAGCTGTTCATTGCACACATCTTTGTTAATTATCAATAACCTGCCCGTTTACGGGTAGGACAAAATTAAATGACTTTTTTTAGGAAGGACGTAAACGTCCTAAACAGTTATTTTATATTTCTTTCAACCTATGCGTAAAGAGGCTGTGTGAAAAACAAAAATCGAGTTTATATAGATTTGAGAGTTTATGCTGACTTGATGATGAAAAATTCCAAGGAAATATCAAATTCCTGAAAAAATCAAATATAGAACTAATAAGCTTAACTTT
>JAUVLE010000262.1 GCA_030595905.1 Candidatus Cloacimonadota bacterium
TTATTCTTTTGGGTAGAAAATATTCCTCATTAAATGGTATTGCCATATTGGCAAAGAGTGATGTAAAACACAACACTGTTACAATAAAGAAAAAAACTTTTTTCATAATTACTCCTTTATAAATAATTTTATTATTTCATTTTTTTTGTTAGATGGAATTTACCCGACGTTTTGTCAAGTTCAATAATCAATCCATTATTCAGCCAAGCATTATTAATGACACTACGTATTAAATATTATTAAGTGTACCCAATAGATTTTATTGTTAATTCTGGGTAAGGAATATGAGCTTTTTATAAGAAATAGGGGAAAGCAAATTTGCTTTCCCCATCCTTAATAAATGAACGTAACCATTCGGAAGGTTTCTCAGAATCGACCGTATCAGTTGAATAAAAATGAATTCAACAGCATAAATTCCGAAGGTTATTTCATCAGGATTTATCCGCTATTATTTTAGGAGGATCATTTTTTTGGTTTGCTCAAAATTTCCGGATTTCAGTTTATAGAAATAAACACCGGAAGAAACCGGTTGATCGTTTTCATCAGTACCATTCCAGATTATGGAGTAGCCGACTTCGTCGGCAAAAAACGGCGAGGGACTCGCCGACTCCAAAATATCCAAAGTTTTTACTTTCTGTCCTTTTAGATTGTAAATTTCAATCTTTGCGTTCTTAGCATCCTTTGCGGTGAGAGAGAAAGAAATCGTTGTAGATGGATTAAATGGATTTGGATAATTACCATGCAAAGCAGTGACAGGTAAAATCGGATCTTCTTCTGTACCTGACAGCAAGGTTATCTCAAAATTTATCACCGTAGTTTCACATGGGATGATAACCACATCTTCCGGGTAGGTGAAGTCATTATAATCTTCATGCTGACAGCTCAATTGATAGATCCCTTCCGGCAAAGAGAAAGAGTAGAAACCATTTTCATCGGTTGCTTCTGTAAATTCACCAACAGTTACAACTGCGTCTATGACCGGCTCCAGTGAATTGCCATCCAGCACAGTTCCGCAGATCGTTCCATCTGTTACATAATCTACATCGAGATATGATAGATATTGTTCCATCAAAAATTGTTTTGTATTATTGCCTGTATCATTGAAATAGCAACCGAGAATTGTTGACGAAATAATAGTTCTGTATCCCCTGTAATCGCTGGCGATAATGCGGTCAACTCCCTCTTGAGATTCAAAAAGAAGCGTTCCCGAAGTAGGAGCTAAATGATCTATGCTATAGTGACTATCACTTCCGCCATTGTAGGTAAATGCAAGATCTTCCGTGATCGTTCCTGCTTGCCCGTTCAAAGTATTAACTTCATAGTTTCCACCATTGCCTGTATATGTTGCTCCAAACATGGAGAACATTTCAGTTCCGTCATGATTCATACCAATATCAGGAGATTCGATATAAAGTGCACCACCTGTATTCAAGTAATTTACGATATATTGTTGGTTTTCGGAATTCACGATTCCGGGAGGTGTGGTACCTCAACCCACGCAATATAATCCAAGGCAGACGAATACTACATCATAATTCCTCAATACTTTGGGCAATTGAGTAACCAATTGATAATCTATTCCATTAGCGGATAATGCTTCTTCAAGACCATCTTCACAATTTTTTGTGCCACCGGAATTAGGATCGGTGTAGTGGGAATTATTGTCGTTATCCCACAAAAGATATTGCCTTTCTCCTTCAGGAAAGATCGTAACACTAAAATCAGGAGTAATATTATTGTCTTCGAATTCATCACCGGCAAGAATAACTTCACCATAAATTTCTATTTCTCCCAAAATTTCAGGAGTACAGAAGAAATTGCAGGTTATCGTCTCAAGAGGTTGAATTGTCTCCAAAACATCGATACTGCCTAATTCCAAACCACCTTCCTGATATAATTTAACTGTGAAAGAATTTTGCTCTAACACGCCGATGTTTCTTACAACCACCTGCCACAAATCGGGTTGATTAAGTTCCGCATTTGGTGGACCCAGCACTTCCACTGCATCAAGATCATTATCGTATAAAACAGTTATCATCGCATTATAGATATACCAGTAATCAAAATTATAGGTAGATGCCCCATAACTGCGAAATTGAAGCTGAACGTCCTCTCCTGCAAATTCTGAAAGTGAAAGAATAACATCTTCACCACCACTAGACCCCCAGTTTCCTCCAATCAACTCATATTGCCATAGCTCGTGAGAAGTACCATCAACTATTACTCCAATCGTCATGATCTCATTCACCGGTGAATAGGAATCTATAAATTGAGTAACAATGAGTTCTCCAACGTTATCCGGCAAAGAAAGTACCGGCGAAATAGCGGAAAGATCATAATTTGTAATAGTTGGTGACCATGATAACCGCAATGCACCGTTGGTAAACGACCAATTTGAATCGAGTGACCAGCCTGTTGGTGCCGACGTAAAAGTCTCTTCCCAGAATGTAGCTTGAGCAATCAGGCTTATGGGAAAAAGAATCAGACACATCAAGAATAATAATACAAGTTTTTTCATTTAAATCTCCTTTTTTTGTATTTTCATTTACTTTTTTCACTTACTTTTTAATCTCTTTTATAAGAAGCAACTATTTCATTACCACTTTATTTATTTTCATAAAAAATCTTTAAATCAAGTCAAGTTTTTATTTTCATCCCAACTGCTATTTACTTTTTATATTGACTCATGAAATTGATTATTACAATTAGCCAATTATGAAAAGTTTAAATATATCTATCGATGCAGGCGGGACACATACACGTCTTCGAGCAGAAATAATTGAGAAAGGAAAAGTAGTTTTTTCATCTCGAGAATATAAACAAAATATCAATTCTAAAGAAGAACTCAAAAGCTTTTTTATTTCTTCTCTAAATGATATTAATTCAGGAATGATACCAACTCATTGTGTTATTGGTTTTGCCGGAGCGGTCATAGATCATCGTAAAGTAGAGATCACAAATTGGAAGAGCAGACCGTCCATAATTTTAGAAGATCTGATCGAGTGGGGATTCCCGGAAAACAATACGATCATGGTCAATGATATGGAACTGGCAGGATACGGTATTCTTGATATGGAAGAAAAAAGTGAAATGAATTCGGGACAATGTGAAATCCTGTACAAGCCGGATTTTCCTGCAAAGAACCGTATCAACAACAAACTTGTAACAGCACCCGGTACCGGATTTGGAACTGCAAGTATTATCGAGTTTACTACACATTCCGGTGAGAAGGTAAGAGATGTATTATCTTCTGAGATCCAGCATATTCAGGTTCCGCCATTAAATGAAAGGCATGCAGAAATTATTAAGACAATTCTTTCCGATAAGCCCGAACAAAACTTTTTGAATTTTGAAGATTTCGTTTCCGGAAAAGGGTTATGCGAAACCTATGAAGCATTATTAAAATTGGATGGAATGGTGCAGAAAGAAAAAAAAGATGCTTCTGAAATTGCTGATTCTGCCGTGAAGGAAAATGATAAATATGCTGTCGAAGCACTTGATATTTTTTATAGATGTGTAGGCAGAATAATTCAGGCAATGTC
>JAUVLE010000171.1 GCA_030595905.1 Candidatus Cloacimonadota bacterium
ATCGGTTCTGATGATCCTGCTTTTCTGGTGAATAAATATCTGAATGATGAATTGGAATCAGGTACAAATCTTTGTGATCATTAAATAGTGTTTATCCGTAAAGTCGGTTTTTCAGACAAAATGGAAACTTGATTTAAGACGTAGTCTTGAGTTAAGCTTCCCGCTATCAGCAAGCTGATAGTTCATTTAAGATGAAACCAGGATTCATAATGAGACTTGTCCTAAGTTCCGTAGGAATCTTGGGATAAGTCGGTATAGCGATGATAATGGAGGAGTGTGGTCAACTTAACACAAGATCCTGTGGACTTGTGCCAAGTCTTAATATTGTAAATTTGATATAATTTAGTGAAAGTCATAACTTCTTATATTTATTAATTTAGAAAGTGGTTTCATAGGAGTTTGCATTTAAAAGTTTGGTGGTTTGTGAGAGATGGCGTGTCGCATTCCAAACATTAGCAGCAACTTGGAGAAAGTAATATGAAAAGAATACTTCTTACATCATTTCTTATGTTTATATACATTTTATCTGTTGAATGCTTTGAATTTGTAGAACAATTCGAAGGCATTAGTTCTTGTGTAAAGTTTTATGGAAATTATGGATACTTCAACGCTGGTGGGAATATCCAAATATTAGACATAAGTGAACCGGATGAAATACACATTATTAATAAGGTTTATATAAATGAATTATATTGTTTTGATATTGAGATAAATAATGATCTTATTTTTTTTGCAACGGTAAATGGGACATACATTTATTCCTTAGATGATCCAATTAATCCTCAATTCATTAGTCAGGTTGACAATTATTTTACTAAGAAACTTATTGTTCAAAATTCACTTCTAATTTCAGGTACTTCTTCTAGTGCAATAATATATCAAATCAATGATCCTTTTAATTCGATTTTCTTATCAAATATTAATTTCCCCTTTAATCGTAGATATCTTTATTGTTTAAATAATAATGTTTTCTATGGATTCTGTCAGATTGGATATAGTGGACCGGAATATATTAATGGATATGATATTTCAGACCCTACTAATCCAGAATTAATTTCACAGTTGTATTTAGGAAGTGGAATTTCTGATCCTTGGCCTGATCATATGGAAATTAATCAAAATAAGTTGTTTATTGCTGTAAATGATACACTAAAAATTTATGATATATCAAATGAAGAAGAAATTAATTTCATTAATTCTTTTCCAATTTCAGAAGATGCATCATCATTTAAAATACTAAACAATAAACTATATATTTGTTATGAAAATTCTGGTATTTCCGTAATAGATATTTCTGATTTTAATAATCCTATTGAACTTGGTTCATATCAATGGGAAGCTGAGTTCTCTGACATAGACATTAATTTTGAATTCGCTTTAATTTCAGCAAATTCTAGTGGTTCTAAAATAATAAACATTACTCAACCTAATAATTTATTTGAACAATATTACTACAAAAAGACAGATACAATATGGCGATTCCGAGCAGAAAATAATTTTGCCTATATAAGCTCTGAGGAAGATGGTTTTCAAATTCTCGATATATCAGATAATCAAAATCATATTGAGTTAGGTTCAATTGATCTTGGATATCCAGAACAAATGAAGAAATATTATAATTACTTTTTTTATCAATGTTATAATGATTCAATACTGTATATTATCGATGTCACAGATTCTTATAGCCCCACAATATGTAATCAACTAGTATTTTCTGACAATATATCTGATTATTGTATAGATGACGACAAATTGTTTATATTAGAATATTCTAATGGTATCCATACCTATGATATTACTGATCCTTCTAATCCAACTATTATTTCTTTTGCACCTGAATTTGGTTATAATATAGAAGTTGAAAATGATTTATTATTCCTGGCAATTAATGATTCAGAATATCCTTATACAGTTAAGTTAAATATGTATGATATTGAAAATATTTTAAATTTTAATTTAATAGATCAACTGATTCTTGGTGATTATTTTGATTATAACATTCTCGAAATTATTAGTGATTATCCAAAAATATATTTAGGAGTTAGATCTGGCTTAGTTTCTTGTATGATAAACGCATCTGAGGAATTAATTATTTGTGATGAATTATTAATTAGTGGTTGGTTTGATATTTTCGTTCATAGTTTTTATTATGATTCAGATTTTGTTTACGGCATTCATTATGGTGTTGGTCTACAAGTGTTCAATGTAAATAATATAAATAGTTTAGAGATTGAAACAACAATTCAAATTGATCCCCAAGAAGTATTTCGGCAAGATAATATTCTTTATATTGCTTGCGCTTCAGCTGGTTATGTTCTTTATGAAATATCAAATAGCGGTTCGGATCCTTACGATATTATTTCTGAAAATTCATTAATATTGCTATCCAATTATCCAAATCCTTTCAATCCAACCACGACAATTGAGTTTTCAATTCAAAATGATTCCAATATTGACCTTTCAATTTTCAACATTAAAGGACAAAAAATCAAAAGTTTAGCTCAAAGTGAATTTACAAAAGGAACACATTCAATTATCTGGAATGGAGATGATGATAAAAGTAAATCTATAAGCTCGGGAATTTATTTTTATAAACTGAACATTAATGGTAAAACTGAAGCTGTGAGAAAATGTTTACTGTTGAAATGAGAAAAGAAGCTGCTAACAAAACACTCCACATTCAGATTGAAAGAAAAGCAAGAAGAACGTGGCAGTGTCCAAACATTAGCAGCAACTTAAAAAATGGAGGATAAAATGAAAATCTTAATGATAGTTTTATGTTTGGTTTTTGTTTTACATTTATCAGCAACAATAATTAATATTCCAGATGATTACCCAACGATACAAGAAGGAATAGATGTATCTGTTAGTGCTGATACTGTGTTAGTGCAACCTGGAACATATTACGAAAATATAAATTATAATGGAAAAGCGATTACCATTGGTTCTCAATATTTAACATCTCAGGATTCTTCTTACATTGTTAATACAATAATTGATGGTAGCAATATAGGAAATATAGTAATAATTGAAGATGTTGACGATTCTTTTGCTATACTCTGTGGTTTTACAATTCAAAACGGATTTAGTACACACGGAGGTGGAATATTTTGCCAAAATTCTCTATTTTCTTTAAATAGCATAATCCTAAAAAATAGTGAAGCAATTGATCAAGGTAGTGCAATTTATTGTAATGATTCTTCTTTAAACATCGAAAATAGTATAATCAATAATAACATTATTGAAATGGGAAATGGAATAATTTATTGTTTAAATTCAGAGATATTTTATAATAATTTGCATTTCTATGACAACTATTCTTGGGATGGGGGCGGTGTAGTTATTTGGGATTCAAATATTCAAATCAATAATTCAATATTTGAAAGCAATTATAATGAAATGATGGGAGGTGCAATAACTCTGGACAATGTTATTGGTACAATATCAGATTGTATAATAGATAGTAATGAAACAGCTATGTTGGATGCTGGTGGTATATGGATTCATCAGTCTGAAATAGAGATACTGAATAGTAGTATAACAAATAATGTAGCTCCTATAGGATCTGGTTTATCTATATCATACAATTCTGTTGTGACTTTGAATAACTCTATAATTTCAGGTAATAATAGTGGAACTATTTATTCTAGTGAAGGGTTATTAAGCTCTAATTCAAATCTAAATATTGATAATTGTATAATAGATAATAATTTGCGTGGTATTGATTTTAGTACAGGTGATCTCATCATTAACAATAGTGACTTAGTTAACAACAATTCTAATGCATTATGGTGCAGTTCTTCATCTGTTATTATCGATAGCTGTTTTTTTAGTCAAAATCAATTTGTTGCCGGTGCAAATTGTGGAGGTGGAGCCATAATGATTAGTGGTAATAATGAGAATTCTTTTTTAATTACCAATTCTATTTTCAAGGAAAATATGATATCCGGAGATGGCAGCAATATCGGTGGTGGAGCAATATACACTTATTCTGATATTGAAGTTAAGAATTGTATTTTTTATGAAAACATAGCAAATGTGTCAGGAAATTCAAATGGCGGAAGTGCAATTTATTTTAATAATTCAAATTCAATTGTTTCAAATTGTATTCTCTGGAATAATACAACAACGGAAAATGGAAGTGTCGTAAGCTTATTACAAGAATCAAATCCCATTTTCATTAACTCTATAATCTATAATAATTCACCAAATATTATTGAATTTCTCGAAACAGATCCGATTTCCTATAATACTATTTCTATCTATTATTCAGATATACAAAATGGAGAAGACATTATTCATACAAATGGTTTTGGTAATTATTTTTGGGATGAAAGTAATTGTGATTTTAATCCTTTATTTGTAGATGCTGCAAATGGTGATTTTACGCTTTTATTTAATTCTCCTTGTATCGACACAGGCACGCCTATAAGTTGGCTAATGCCACCCGATTTTGAAATAAGTATTGATGATTTTCTTGGATATAATGCTATTGGAATATCCTATGATATTGGAGCTTTTGAATATTCTAATAACGTAATTGAAGATGAATTACCTCTTTTAAAAAAAGTGAATATTTCTAACTATCCTAATCCATTCAACCCAACAACAACAATTGAGTTTTCAATTCATAATGATTCTATAGTTGAACTTACAATTTTCAATATCAAAGGACAAATAATCAAAACTTTAGCTGATAATGATTTTACGAAAGGTTCTCATTCAATTATCTGGAATGGTGTTGATGATTCCTACAAACCAGTCTCATCAGGTATATATCTGTACAAATTGAATGTTAACGGAAAAACTGAAGCAGTTAAGAAATGTTTACTTTTAAAATAAAAAAGAAGCTGCTAACAAACGTGCCCACAATAAGCAAGAAGAAAAGCAAGAAGAATCGTGGCGCACGCCAAACATTAGTGGCAAAAAATTGGAAATATCCAAAATAAATAAAAAGGGAGGAATGATGCGTGGAGGATGAAATACAAATTGTTGATTTTTTTTAGTTATTCTGTTTAAAAGAAAAATGAAAAGACGGGCGACACAGAGCCTTTTGACGTGGTGTAAATTAAAAAATCGGAGGAAAAAATGAAAAGAAGTATTTTAATGCTAACATTGGTATCAATCGTAATTCTAATGTTGACTTCCTGTGCATCAGGACCACCTAAAATCAAATATACTACAGATTTTCAAGTTAAACTTATAGATAAGTCAACTGTAGAGCAAGTAAAAGAAGGTATAACTATCAAATTAGAACCAATTGATGACAAAATTTATGAAAAATCATATTTTACGCAAGAGTTTGATGTGGTATATACACCTTTTCTGGCAGAAAAACCTGTTCGTGATAAAAAAGAAATTCTGATTGATTTTTTTCACAAACAGACTCCATTCAATGTCACTATAATAAATAATACCGATCATATTCTCAGAATGAGAGATTCCAGAGTAATTTTTGTTGATCCAAATAGTGATGAACCATTGATGGCTCTAGATAAAGCTGGGTTATCTGACGATATTGAATCTTTACCTGTATTTGGTAAGATAACGAATTATATTAGTGAAAAATACCCTCAAACTAAAGATTATGTCGATATAGATGAAGCGGTTGAAAAGAATATAGGAAAAGTAATAAAAAAATTGAAATTTGTTAACGGTTTCAATCGAGAAATAATGCCAAGTATGAAATATTCAGGTATTATTGTATTCCCTGTTGAAAATGAAGCTGCTGCAGATGGTAAGATTTCTTTCATCGATATGGTTTCAAAAACAGATAAAGCAGGTAATCCAACAGAAAAAGTTCGTTTTGATTATTTTGTTCAAGCTGTTAAAAGATATTGGCGTTTCAATCCTGCGTCTGATACCGAATGGAAAGAAATTAATGAGCAAGAATACAAAGATGGTCAAGTAACACCTTAGTTAATAATAATTGTGAGTGGGGATTATTTTTCCCCACTCACTTAATAATTCTTTGCATTCAAATTCATTTAAACCTTAAACAATAGTAAAATTTCTGTTTGGTGGTGCTATGGTAAAAAAACTTACTTGTTTTATAATTATCTTTATTATTTTTCTTGCTGATTTAAATGCAAGTACTGATTTTTTCAAAATCAAATCTTTACACGGAGATATTGATTTAAGTGCTTTATACTCAATGTGGGATCCTACCTTACAAAGTGAAACGCAAGAAGTCAACTTTATCAATAGTAAAACTTTATCTGAAACATCACTTAAAATAAAGGGGCATCTCGAATATGCTGGTCATTCAATATTTAAAATTGATTATGTTGTTCCTTTAAAGAATATACCTGAGATGAAAAACATTATTGATTATAATAGTCGAAAAGAAAAGGGTTTCGAGAATCTTAAATTCTACTTCATTATTGATCCAATTATGAGTAAGATTCTTTCAGGAAATAATTTGAAATATTTTCGTTTTTTTACGAA
>JAUVLE010000046.1 GCA_030595905.1 Candidatus Cloacimonadota bacterium
CAGCTTCATATTGTGGATAAAGGTATTCATAGATTTTTTGTTGAATTTCTAAATTCAATACTATTTGAGTATATTCTAAAGAAATATCAGGAATATCATCTATTGATAATATATATTTGGGCTGTAATTTCCCTGAATTACTTTCCATTTCCCTTATCTTTTTATTCAGGATATTATTTCTAACTTCTAAATTTTCAATTTTCTGATTAGCTTCAGAAAAGAATTGCTTCGAAAATTCTAACTCGATTTCGTTTGTTATTTTTTCTGAAACCAGATCAGAATAAAGTGAAACAACCGATTTGGCTTGCTCTTCTAAATCTATTGTATAGTATTTTTTCTGAAATTCATTTAAAGTATTGGATAATATATCAATCGATTCTTTAACCTCAACTAAACGTTTTTCAATAAATTCTCTTTGTTGCTTCCCTTTTGTCATTCTAACTGATTTATTATATTCATCCAGTTTCATCCAGTAATAATTCGCAATATCAGCAGAGAGGTATTTATCTTTTGTTTCAACATTTATACTTAAAAAACCATTTTCCTCGTTTATTACAAAATTAACAATATTATCTGTCAAATTCCGAACTGCAGCTTCATAAGAAATTAATGTGTCCGCTTCTTCGATCTCAAAATATTCAATTAAGTTAAATTCTTTTACAATATTTAATGAAAATGTTCGACTTTGCATTATACCTGTAAGTGCGTATGTGTCAGATTGTTCACCACCTAACATTGAAGAAGCAAATCCACCAAGTAATGAAGAACTTATAGAAAAGGAATTTTTTTTGTCTGATGATGGTAAAATAGTTGCAGTTGAAACCCAATATTGAGTTAATAACAAACTATATATAACCGCAGCAATACTCACTATCAATGTCGTAAAAATAATAAACTTCTTATGCCTTGCTAATATCAATAATATATCAAGAATATCAATCTCTTTTGTTTTCATGTATTTTTCCTTAATTTATTTCTCTACATCCATCCCCACCCTTTCACATTCATCATAGATCGGGCAGGAATTGCATTTCGGATTGCGTGGTGTGCAATGGTTCTGACCAAATGCCACCAGGTACGAATTATAATTTATCCAATATTTCTTTGGCAATTTTTCCCTCAAAGCCATCTCCGTTTCGAGCGGAGACTTCGTTTTTATATAACCGAAACGATTTGAAATACGGTGCACATGTGTGTCAACACAAATTGCAGGTTTTTTGAAAGCGATAGCTCGAACCAGATTGGCGGTTTTGCGTCCAACACCAGGTAACTGAATCAGATCATCGATCTCATCCGGGATCTGATCGTTAAACTTGTCTTTTAATATTTCAGGTAATTCTTTAAGCTGCTTGGCTTTATTTCTGAAAAAGCCCACAGGATAGATCATTTCTTCAATTTCTTCAACCGAGTATTTATTAAAATCTTCAGGCTTATTAATGACCGAAAAAAGTCGGTTAGTCACTTCAGCAGTAGTTTTATCTTTAGTTCTGGCACTTAAAATTGTTCCAACTAAAATCTTGAATGGATCTTTCGTTTGCATTTCGATCAGATCAATAATCGGTGCTTGGTATTTTGTAAATTCCCGTTCAAGTACTTTATATATTTTATCTATATTTGGCATATTCACCTTACAATTTAATGGCCGGGATGATCCCGCTTTGAAAAAGGCGGGACGACCTTTCGCCCGAAAGATCAGTTATCCTCAAACAAACACCATATAACACAACACTTTGCACTGCATAAAACTGGTCGGGATGAGAGGATTTGAACCTCCGACCTTTCGCCCCCCAGACGAACGCGCTAACCGAGCTGCGCTACATCCCGACTGGTGACAGATTTAAAATCTCTTTTTTCATGACAAGTAATTTTTGTAATGAATATTTGACATAACATTGTACAATTCATTTTTGGATACTGGAGTATGAATGAGTTTAATATCAATTTCAAACATATCGCATAGTTTTGGCGACAATATTATATTCAAAAACATCAACTTTGCGATTGAGCGAAACAGTCGAATTGGGTTAGTAGGAAAAAACGGTTCGGGTAAAACCACCCTATTCAATATTATTACCAGAAAGCTTTTTCCGGAAAAAGGTGAAGTACACATTGCTAAAAATACAAAAATCGTGTATCTTACTCAAGAGCCTGAACTGAATGACTATCAAACTCTTTATGAATGCGTTTTAGAATCACGACAGGATTATATTAAACTCAGTGCAAAACTGGAAGCAGCAGAACATGATTTATCTCACGATCATACCCAAGAAAGCCTGAAAAGATATTCAAACTTACAGCAAAAATTCGAGCAGATAAATGGCTATAATTTCCGTACAGAAATGAAACTTGTGCTTACCGGTCTGAAATTCCCTCAATCTGTTTGGGAACAGCAAGTTGAACGATTCAGTGGCGGTGAAAAAACACGTATTCAATTAGCAAAATTCCTGCTTCAACCTTTCGATGTTATTCTTCTGGATGAGCCTACAAACCATCTTGATATGGAAATGATCTACTGGTTGGAAGCTTACCTGAAAAAAATCGATAAACCTTATGTCATCATATCACACGACCGTCATTTCCTGGATAAAACAGTAACGAAAATTATTGAAATAAAAGACCACTCATTCCATCGATATTCCGGAAATTACACATTTTATAAAGAAGAATCAGGAAAGAGAGACATCCTGCAGGAAAAAGAATTCAAGAAGCAACAGAAGAAATTGAAACAGATGGACAAGCAGATTAAACAATACCGAATTTGGGGAAAAGCACGTGACAGTGAAGTAATGTACCGTAGAGCAAAAGAACTGGAAAAGCGGTTGGATAAAATTGAACAAATCGAAAAACCACTGAAAGAAAGATCAATAAATCTGAGCATAAAACCTGCCAGGCGAAGTGGTAACGATGTGTATATTCTTGAAAATATTTCTTTCGGATTTCCAGGAAATGTGTTGGCAATTAATGTAAACTTACGAATAAATTACCAGGACAGGATTGCAGTGTTAGGAAGCAACGGTTGTGGAAAAACAACGCTCCTCCGTATGTTGAATAAAGAGATCGAACCATTGAAAGGAAACTCGAAAAAGGGTGCCAGCCTGCACATCGGTTATTATGATCAGATGCACTTAGTTCTGGATAACACTTTGAATGTAAAAGAAACGATCTGGCAGTTAGTTCCCCTGGCAGCTAAGGGATATGTTTATTCTTACCTGGCAAAATTTGGTTTTGCGGGTGATAATTTAGAAAAACAAGTTTCCATGCTCAGTGGCGGCGAAAAAGCCCGGCTCTACCTGGCTAAACTCATCCACGAAAAACCAAACTTCCTGATACTGGACGAACCAACAAACCATCTTGATCTGAGCATGATTGCCAGTCTGGAAGAAGCATTGCAAAATTATGAAGGCACCATTGTTTTCGTTTCGCATGATACATATTTCATCGAGAAGATAGCCGATAAGAAGTGGTTCTTCCATAATGGAGCCATTACCGAAACTGAAGATTCTGTGGAGATGTTATTTTCTTTTAATCAAGAGAAAACTGTTAAACCCAAAAAAAGAAAACCAAGATCAAAGAATCGCAAAGTCAATCCTATCGCACTGGAAAAGCTTTATCAAGAAATCGTTAGCATTCAAAAGCAGATCGTATCACACAAAAAAGAAATAACTTCCTGTGAAGAAAATTTCATGAATCCTGCTACCTATAAAAACCAGCAGAAAGTAAAAACTTTGACGAAAAAGCTCAAAACATTCAAAAGTGAAATTGTTGAAATGAAATTAAAACTTGAAAAGCTGGATCATGAGTATTTGAAATTATCAATGTTGCGGGAGTTACAATGATCATAGGATTCACAACTTCCTTTCCTGTAGAAATAATCTATGCAGCAGGACACAAACCGGTTGACCTGAATAACATTTTTATAACCGGAAATGCTAAAAAATATGTTGAGGATGCTGAATTCATCGGCTATCCACGCAATATTTGCAGTTGGATAAAAGGAATGTACAGCGTAGTTCTTTCATCGGAGATCGATGCTGTGATCGGTGTAGTCGAAGGAGATTGCTCTAACACTCAATCTTTGATGGCAACTTTGAAAGACAAAGATATCGAGATTATTCCATTTTCATTTTCCTACAACAAAAACAGGCAAGAATTGAAACGAGAAATAACTAAACTGGAAGAATATTTCAATGTTCCACATTCAAAAGTTATGGAAGTAAAAATGCGTCTTGATCGGATCAGGAAAAAACTGATCTATCTCGATGAACTTACTTACAAAGAAAATAAAGTTACCGGACTGGAAAACCATTTCTGGCTGGTTAATTCGTCGGATTTTAACGGTGATCCCGACAATTATGAGAACAGACTGGATCAATTCGTTCTGGAAGCAGAAAATCGAGAATCATTGAAATTCAATTTCCGATTGGGATATCTGGGAGTTCCACCGATCATTACCGATCTTTACTACTTCCTTCTGGAAAACGATGCAAACGTAGTTTTCAACGAGATTCAAAGACAGTTTGCAATGCCATACATGGAAGAAGACCTGACGGATCAATATTTGAAATATACTTATCCATATACTGTTTTCGATAGGTTGGAAGATATAAAAGTGGAAATTAAAAAACGCAAGCTGGATGCGGTTATCAGTTATTCGCAATCTTTCTGTCACCGTCAGATAGATAACATGCTCCTGAAAAAGTACATAGATATTCCTTTTCTTACTATCGAAGGTGATCAACCGGGTGATTTGGATGCCAGAACCAGCCTGCGAATCGAAAGTTTTTTGGATATGTTAAGATACTAACTTAACTCAAAGCTTTTACCATGTTGACTAACGTGGCAGTCTTTGAGAATATAAAATTTGGAGAAAAGTACTATGAAAATGACGATTAATCAGGCTGTTCGAGAATTGCAGAAATCCGGCACGATCACAAAATTTGAAAAATTTCGTGATAATGTAAGAGCAAAAACCGGAACTGTGGTAAATGATTTAAGACTTACCAACGAAATAGTAAAATCTTTTAATAGAGATGGAGAAATTATCCTATCCCCATTGAACAAATCCGATTTGATCTATCGCTCTCGATTAGTTGAAAACGCCAAGGTTATGGTGAGGATCACCCCAGAAGAAAGGCAAATGCGCAAACTCTACGTCGGTCACAGATTGATGCCATTTCTGAATCCTAATCATTTCAATTCTCCAAAACTACATTTTGAAGATGAGTATGGGAAACCTGTTCAAATTGTGGAAGACAAGCTCCAATATGATGACGCTATGAAATATTTAATGTTTTATAATGTGGATCTCTTTCAGGAATTTTTTCAAAAGGATTCCCTTAAACTTCAATGCTTGAACATTTCGGTTTTTCATCCGAACATTAATTATTTCGAAATCACTTTCCTGAATTATTCATCGCTCAAATTCTTAATTAAACCTATTCCTGATCATGAATACTTGAAAAGACACTTCCAAAACAGAAAGAAAGACAAAGACCTTTGGAATGGTGTTAAAAAGCTGGTTAACCAAGATGAACATTTGTACAGTATCGATCATATACTTTTGAGTGCCTACAATTATTTCGCCAGAGATAATATTAGTGAGCCCGGATCACCATTCTCTCACATTTATAATAATCAGAAAGATTGCACAGTACACTCAAATCTATACAAAACCTTTTTTACTTCGGATGAAAAGAATAAGAAGTTTCACGATGCAGCTTTTAAGGATCTGGAATTTGGAAAAGCAAAAGATATGGAAGGCATTCTACGAGAAATGGGATTATCTGTTACAACAGATTTTATTTATCTACTCATGATCTGGGATTTAATCGACATCGATAAAATAGATGACGAATATATTCTGGAAGATATTATTGAAGTTTCGGAACGTTTGACGAATGATCAGCAACACAAAAACCTGGAAAAAGCGTATAATAAACTTAGGAAAAAAGCCTTTGATGATTTTTTAAAATTTGACCAAAGCACCATCTTACTCGCTTATCTGGAAAATTTAATAGATGCAAAAAAAAACCTTCTCTTTCTGATTCGAGATGTAGATGATCTGTTGGAAATTCCGTATGAGAATAAAATGAAAATTTTAATGCCATTCTTGGAACTCGATCATATGCTTGATTCTTTGATATTTTTGTTCGCAAGAGATAAAAAAGTAGATACTCAACTTCAAAAGAACATGAATGAACTTATCCCAAAATTGAATCTGATGTTAGAAAAATTCAGGCGAGATCATGATATCGATTAATAAAAAAAATTGAATCTGGACGAAAAACATACAAGTGACTCGATCTGTTTACCTGCCTTTGGCATGGCAAGATCGAGAAAGGAAAAAGACTAAAGATAAAAAGTGAAAAGTATTTAATTTCGATAATCAAAAACAGTCGAATTATTAAGAGGTTGAAAAATGTTAACCAATAAAAATGCAAAAAAAAGGAAAAGAATTTGAAGAAGATAATTTTAATTACTGCATTAATAATATTAGTTTCATTTTGCATTAATGCAGAAGAACTTGATAACAATAAGGGAGAATCAACTCCAAAATTACCACCATCATACTCATCTAAGAATTATCCAACAGCAGAACAAATCGAACGTCAAAATGAAATGTTAGTCCTACCACAATTAAAATCTTCAAAGTATTATCCAGCAATGGAAGATTTAAAAGGTAAAAATATGCATGAAATGATAGAATTATGCCAAATTACTGATGAGAAACTTCAGGAATCTTCAACTGAGCATCTACTTACTTTATGCTTAGATTATCCATTGTATAAAGATATGATAGCATATAACAGTATGCAAGGGGGTTATGCTGAAATATCAAAACACTTTAATGGAATTCAAGAATTATATAATAGAGATGATATCATCCCAATAATCATAAATAAATACTATCATTGTAACAATGATTTATTAATACCTTATTCCTACACAATTAGAACCATTGATCTATTAGCTAAGATTCTGTCACAAAATGAAGTAATGGAAAAGTGCGATAACCCCAAGATTAAGGAATTGATTGAATATACATTTGAGAAGGACAAATTAAACAAGGAAATAAAGTTCTATTTACTTGGTAAGCTTCTCATATACAATGAAAATGTTTCCCTTAGAAGTGAATTAGATACAAATCCCGTTATGAATAATTATTTAATTGAAGGAAATATGGGGAATTATGAAGCTTATAATAGAATTAAAGAATTATGTTCTAAGTATTTGAATGAAAGAGAAGTAAAATGAAATTTATTATTCTAATTTCTATCATCCTGTTATTAATATATCCTGCTTTCTCCCAAAATACTGCATTTGATCAACAGCTTTTAAACTACGATAAAAAAATATCAGAATTAATTGAAAGTATCGATAAAGATCAAGTTTCTCTTCTTATCGAAAAATCAAAATACAGGCTTACTATACTTTATGAAGACGAAAAGATAAAAAGCTATCCTGTAGTTTTCGGTTCTAATCCGATAGATGATAAACTGCGTCAGGGAGATAACTGCACACCGGAAGGAGAATTTAAAATTCGTGATAAACATCCCCATCATTCATGGTCGAAATTCCTCTGGATAGACTATCCAACAGATGATTCATGGAACAAACACAAAGAAGCAAAATCGCAAAACAAAATTCCACAAAACTCAAATATTGGCGGAGAGATAGGAATTCATGGCGTTCCAAAAGGAATGGATCATTTAATCGATTCCAAAGATAACTGGACTTTAGGATGCATTTCCCTTAAAAATAAAGATATTAATGAAATTTATTCAATCACTAAAATCGGAACAAAAATAGTAATTAAACATTAATATGAAGATCAAAGAACCAAAGACAAAAATAGAAAACGAGCATTTAAAAATGAGAAAGGAAATATGAAAGTCAACGGCAAAGACTACCGCACAGTTTGGATGGAAGGTTCATCAGTCTTCCTGATAGAACAAAACCTGCTGCCATTCAAGTTCGAGATATTTGAATCAAAATCATACAAACAAACCTGTACAGCAATAAAAAATATGCTGGTTCGAGGTGCCGGAGCTATCGGTTCGGCTGCAGGATTTGCCATGGCTCAAGCGTTTCTGGAAGCATCAGAAAAAGGATTTTGGGAATTTGTGGAGAAAGCTAAAAAGGAAATCGAAGCCACCCGACCAACTGCACAAAACCTTTTTTATGCAACCGAGCAAGTTTATCAGAAAGCAAAAATGTCAAACGATCCTGCGGAAACAGCAATTCAAACTGCACAATCCATTGCAGATAAAGATGCGGAAGATTCCCGCAAGATCGGAGAGTTTGGAAATGAACTGATAAAAGATGGATACAACATTTTAACACACTGCAACGCTGGCTGGTTGGCATTTACAGATTTCGGCACGGCACTCTCCCCTATTTATATGGCTCATAAAAGTGAAAAGAATATCTTTGTTTATGTGGATGAAACCCGCCCCCGCAGTCAGGGAGCCCGACTTACAGCCTGGGAATTGAAAAACGAGGGGATTCCTCATGCAATTATTCCTGATAATGCTGCTGCTCATTTGATGCAACAGGGAAAGATCGACATGGTAATTGTGGGGGCTGACAGGATAGCAGCAAATGGAGATATTGCCAATAAGATCGGCACTCTTGAAAAAGCAATTTGTGCCAGTGAATACGGAATTCCATTCTATGTGGCAGCACCCACTTCGACCTTTGATCCTGATTGTAAAACCGGAAAAGAAATTCCAATTGAAGAAAGAAATCCGGATGAAGTTCTGTATCAGACAGGTTTAACAAAAGATGGAAAAGTAGAAAGGGTTCTGGTTTGTTCTCCCGATTCTGAAGCCTTCAATCCGGCATTCGATGTAACACCGGCAAAATTCATTACGGGCATTATTACGGAGAAAGGAATAATCTCCTCTTGAGAGGAGTACGGCTTTAGCCGGGAGGTGTATAATAGCAGATTTTATAAAATATGATCCCAAACTGAAAGATAGAGCAAAACATTTACGAAATCACAGCACTCTCTCCGAAGTTTTACTATGGCGTGAGTTGAAAGGAAAGAA
Source organism: Candidatus Cloacimonadota bacterium (assembly GCA_030595905.1). GTDB lineage: Bacteria > Cloacimonadota > Cloacimonadia > Cloacimonadales > TCS61 > JACNIV01. The sequence goes on from JAUVLE010000046.1 coordinate 9,051, forward strand.
ACTTCTCGGTTATGATTTCCACCGCCAGAAACCGATCGGACACTACATTGTTGACTTTTATTGTCCTAAATTAAAATTAGTAATTGAAATCGATGGTAGTAGTCACAATAATAAGATAGAATATGATAAAAGAAGAAACAAATATTTGAAGGCAATGGGCGTAAATGTAATCCATTTCAGGGATATTGATGTGAAAAGAAATTTACAAGGTGTATTGAATTATATAAAAGAATGGATAGCGGGATTTTGTGATGGGGAACACACTCCGTCTCTGACCACTGAAAAAGTGGTTCAGATCCATCAGTCTTCGCCTGACACAGCCCTGATCTCTCAAGAAGAAGAACACACCCCGTCTTTTCGTAAAACGAAAATCCACCCCTCTCAAGAGGAAGAACACACCCCGTCTTTTCGTAAAACGAAAATCCACCCCTCTCAAGAGGGAGAACACACCCCGTCTTTTCGTAAAACGAAAATCCACCCCTCTCAAGAGGGGATATATCAAGGTGTAAAATTTAAAACTGTATTTAGAAAAAGAGAAGCCCCAAATAATAAAAATATCGAAGATATTAAATATTGGTGTCGTATCTTTCACAAAAAGAACCTTGCTCCACCCTATCCCGGAGGTTCGTTCGGCAATCTCAGTTTTCGGATCAGAAATGGCGAGAATAGTTTTATAATAACTGGTTCTCGTATCGGGCTTAAAAATTCCCTTACCAATAATTCTTTTGTGGAAGTGGAAAATTGCGATTTTAAAAACAAGATAATTTACGCAAACGGAACTCGCGAACCTTCATCCGAAAGTATGCTCCATTTTGCAATATACAAAGCTCGTCCCGATATAAACGCAATATTCCATGGTCATTGTGCGGAACTGCTGGAAAATGCCGGCAAACTGGAAATTCCTACCACTTCCAAAGAAGAACCTTATGGAACCATCGAACTCGTAAACAGCGTGCTGGAAATCATTGACAAAAATGATATGGTGATGATGAAGAATCATGGCTTTATTGCTCTTGGTAAAACAATGAAAGAAACTGGAGAGATAACATTGAAGTATTTGGAGAGAACATGCAGAAAATAGACATCCTTATAGAAAATGGATTTGTACTGAATTTTGAGGATAACTCTGAAATCCCTGAACCGAAAAGCATTGCAATCCAAAATGGAAAGATCCTGGAGATCGGCTTTCCAAACGACCTGAAAATAAAATACAACCCCGAAATATTACTTTCTGCAAATTCCAAGATAGTTATGCCCGGATTTATAAATGCACATACGCACGTTGCCATGAGCTATTTCAAAGGACTGGCAGATGACCTTCCTTTAATGGAATGGCTCACAAAACATATTTGGCCGGCAGAAAATAAATTCCTTTCCAAAGATTTCGTGAGAGATGCTGCTTTACATGGCTGTGCAGAGATGATCAAAAACGGGATCACAATATTCAACGACATGTATTTTTTTGGAGACCAAACTGCACAATCTGCACAGAAAGCCGGAATACGGGCAGTTCTGGGAGAAGGAGTGCTGGATGCCCCTGTTGCCAATTATCAGAATGCAAATGAGATCTTTTCCTACATAGAAAAGATGAATGAAAAATATAAAGACAACGAACTTATCGATTTTGCAGTTGCTCCTCATGCCATCTATACCTGCGGAAAAGAGAACCTGATAAAATCAAAAGAACTGGCACAAAAGCTGGGAATTCTTCTTCATATCCATTTATCGGAAACAAGACAGGAAGTAGAAAACTGCATAAAACAAAACGGTATGAGACCTGTTGAATACCTTGATTCGATCGGTTTCTTTGAGAGTCATGTTGTTATTGCTCATGGAATATGGCTGAATGAAAATGAACAGAAGATACTTGCAGATAAAAAAGCATCCATCGCAATTAATACCAGCAGCAATTTAAAACTTGCTTCCGGGTTCGATTCGTTCAAAAGCTACCTGGATCATGGCGTGAATCTGAGCATTGGAACGGACGGAGTTGCCAGTAATAATAACCTGAGCATAATAGAAGAAATGAGCATTACCTCTAAATTACAGAAAGCTTTAAACAATGACCCAACGATCCTACATGCCAGAAAAATGGTTGAAATAGCCACCCTGGGAGGAGCAAAAGCATTGAACAAAGAAAATGAGATCGGTTCTCTGGAACCGGGAAAAAAGGCAGATGTCATCCTCATCGAAACTGATTCGATCGAAGCGCAACCGATCTATAATGTCTATTCTCAACTGGTTTACTCTCTTAGTTCCGAACAGATAAAAGACGTGATCGTGGCAGGAAAAGTAGTTATGAAAGATCGTAAACTGGTAAATATCGATGAAGAAGAATTAATAGATAAAGCAAAATATTATCAGAAAAAGATAGTGGAATTCAATTCTAATAGATAAAAATATAAAACAAATATGTAACAACTTGAAATTCCTTGCCATTATTTAGTAAAAAACAATTTTCGTTGTGAGTTAGAAAATCTAAACAAGGAGAAGAAAATGAGAAAAACGTTTTTAATTGTTTTTATAATAGCTTTTGTTTTCACATCTATTGCCTGGGGTTTAAAAATAGGTGGAAAAGTGCTGCCGGATAAAATGAAAGCAGGCGAAAATGAACTGCTGTTAAATGGAGCAGGACTGCGTAAGAAGTTGATTATCAAGGTCTATGCCGGAGCTTTGTACCTGATGCAGAAAAGCAGTGATGCAAATAAGATCATCGAAGCAGATGAGCCGATGGCTGTGAAAATGCATTTTATCTACAAAGCAGTTTCTCCCGAAAAACTTATCGAAGCCTGGAATACCGGATTCGGCAAAAGCGATACATCTAACCTGCAGGAAGAAATAAAGTCCTTCAATTCATATTTCACGGAAGATGCAAAAAAAGATGATATTTATGATATAATCTATGTTCCTGAAGAAGGTACAAGTGTTTATATGAATAACGAATTGAAAGGAACAATTCCGGGACTGGAATTTAAAAAAGCAGTTTTTTCTATCTGGCTGGGAGAACGAACCGAACTTCCAAAACTGAAGAAAGCAATGCTGGGAGAATAAATAATAGTTCGGAAATATTGAGCATCTATTATCTTTAAGAAAAATATATCCAAAGGTGAAAATATGAAAAATGTACGGTGTCGAACATGCGGGAAAATGGTCAGTTCCCGTACAAAGCGCTGTAAATATTGCGGTACTGTTTTAAAGCTATCTCCCATAACTATTCTAATCATCCTGTCATTTATTATCTTCATAGCCGGTATAGTGATAGCAGGAATCCTGCAAGCAGGATAATTTTTATAACTTTGATGTTTAAAAAGACTTGCCAGGATTTTGTTCGATTTTACTTTCGGAAACATAATAAATTATCAGTATTATTTTAAAGATTAATTTCTTTAACAATAATAAAAAAAAGGTGAACTTTTATGAAAATTAATTTTTCTTACCTATCCAAAAAGGGATTAAAAAGTCCCGTAAATCAGGATACTATCGCTGTTCCTCTTTCACAACATAATACACAAAAAAAGGGTTGGCTCTTTATTGTATGTGATGGAGTTGGCGGCTATCCTGGTGGAGATGTTGCCAGCAAGATGTGCAGTGAAATGACACTGAAAGACTATTATGAAGCAGAAAAGATCGATAACATTCCCCAGTGGTTTGAAAATGAGATCAAAAAGATCAATAAAATTATTCACGATAAGGGGAGTGAGAATAAACAACTTACGAACATGTCAACAACGATGGTTAGTTTGCTTCTGAAAGATGACCAAGCTTATATTCACAACGTGGGAGACAGCCGCATTTATATTTTCACGGAAAACAAATTGAAACAGATCACAGAAGACCACTCGGTTGTATGGGATCATTACCAGCAGGGAATTATAACAAAAGAAGAGATAATAAACAGCAATATAAAGCATTTACTTACAGAAGCAATCGGATTAAAGTCAGATCTGAAAATAAACAGCTATACTATTCCACTTCCGAAAGAATATACTTTCCTGCTTTGTTCAGATGGTCTTACCGATGTTACTATCGACAGTAAGATCGAAGATTTAATCCAAACTACACCCGATCTTCAAAGATGCGTTGAACACCTTTATCAACTGGCTTTAGGAAACAGTTCACGCGATGATGTTACATTGATATGTGTTAAGAATATATAAAAGCCTTTTAATAAATTGAAATTGCTTTTTTAGGAATAAGAAATTATTCTATGCTATTCATTAATTATTGAATACATCATTTTTTTATTCTAAATAATAATTGTATTAGATAAACAGGATATACTTGGAAATATGGAGTCGTAAATGAATAATGGGGTAATTTTCAATAATAAAATATTGGATATTGTTTTTGTTGCATTGGTAGTAGCACAATTTCTTAAAGTTATTATATCACTTTTCATAGAAAAAAAAATAAATTTCAGAAAATTCCTGGATACCGGCAGTATGCCCAGTTCACATACGGCTTCAGTTTGTTCACTTGCAACGGCAATCGGACTGCAGGAAGGTGTTCAATCTGTTTTTTTTGCCATAAGTCTCGTATTTGCCATAGTTATAATGTATGATGCAACAGGAGTTCGAAGAGCTGCCGGGAAACAAGCGGAAGTTTTAAATAAGATCATAGAGAATATCCACAAGAAAGAAGGTTATTCCATTATCGAAGAAAACCTGAAAGAACTGCTTGGACACACTCCGTTGGAAGTTCTGGGTGGCGCTGTTTTAGGATTCTTTATCGCTTTCCTTTTGTATTGATAATTTTTCTGATTATATTCTTGGAAACAACAAATTACCATCTGAAATTCAATTTATTCATATAATATCAAAAGGGTTCTGCATAATTCATATATAATATCAACTAATTTTTTATTCAAAAAAACGCTATTCCAGATCGGTATTCCCGCCATCTGCTTCATCTGACTGATCAACTCTGACAAGTGCAATGATCTCGGAAGCTATTTCTTCTATCGATTTATTGGTCACATCGATGACAGACCATTTTGGTTGATTATTATAAAGTCTGCGTGCATATAGTAATTCTTTTCTAACATAATCATACATAGAATAATCACCTGTTGATTCTTTCAGACGCTTATTACGAACACTACGTAACTCAGCCAGTCTTTTTGCATTCGTAGTTAAACAAAAAACACGTTCTGGTGCAATATCATATAAGGAACGTGGAAGTTCCATATTCAAAATGACAGGTACATTAGCAACAAGCCAGCGTTTGAAAGCGAGATAAACACTCAGTGGAGTTTTAAACGTTCTTGAAATCCCGACCAGTACGATCTCTGCTTTATAAAGTTCATCTGTGCGAAGTCCGTCATCATGCTTAAATGCAAAATTCATTGTTTCCACACGCCTGAAATATTCTTCATTGAGATGATCGAATAGACCTGGTTTCTCTGAGGGAGAGGTCGAAAGCATATACGACAGACGCGATAAAAGAGGTCCCATCAGATCTATATTTTCGACATTATTCAATCTTGTTTGACGAACCATAAAATCTCGCATTTCATCTGAAACCATAGTATGAACAATAATTCCCCCTTCCCGGGCAGCTTCCTTTACTATTTCCTTTATTCTCTCTTTTGTTTTTACACCGGGTCTGCGTTTATACATTATTGCTGCTCCAGGAAATTGGACCAAGGCAGCATTTAGAGTAAGTTCCGCTGTTTTTCCGGTACTATCCGAAACTATAAAAACGTAATTCATCTCTACTCCTTTGTACCAAATATCATACTGAGAAAGCAACTTTGTTCTTCAAAAATCTTTTTCAAGTTGCAATCATTAAAATCTCAATATACTAATCAAGTTTTTTCTGTATTAATTCATTGAGGTACTCCTGAAGTATAAATTATTGATGGGTTCTGCATAATTCATATTAAACCACTAAAGTGGTTTCTGACGAGTGAGGTTTCATCTCATCCCACAGTTAATCCGGCAGCTGCCGGAAATGATATACCAGATATTGAATTAACCCACAACTCCTGCCCTGATGCATATCGGGGTCAGTTGTGGGAATAATCAAACCCAAATATGAAAATTTCAACCATTTTAATGGTTTCTGAAATTTTGCCTAATTATGCAGAACTCATATAAATTATTGGATAATTTCGATCTTCATGATTTTATGACCGAATATTATTAGTTATAATAAATTCAATTATTAGAATATTTAACAGGGTCAGCTGGTGGCAAAAAAACCCTCGCTGTCCGAACGCTTTCAACCGTTTCCCGTATATACCGCCTCCTATGAAAGTACAATTTAAACTTCCGAATGTTTCGGCTTGCCGAATCTTCTGAATGTTGAGATTTGTTACCCAAACAATCGGAAGATCAACAAGTTGAACATTCCGATGTTTTGCGTTTATTATTTTCATCTTAACAGAACTATCAGATCGCTGATAGCGGGGAGCTTGAATCGATTTACAAGTATCGACTCGAAACTGTAATTCGTGGGTTTATGATCAGTTTTCGGCAATGTTTATTAAAACCAACCAAAAAAAATAAATCAGAGGGTGCCTTTAAATTATTTTTTATTGACAAAGGATTTGAATTATTAAATTTAAAAAAAGAGTAATAGATTTATAGATTCTTTAATTTAAATAAAAAAAATGGGGTTAAGATGAAAAAGATTATTTTTCTGTTTTTTCTTTTTTTCACCTGTCTTCTTTTTTCCGAGGATATTCTGTTTGAGGTAAGCGACATCCCAAATGATGACGGTTCTGCATTGCAAATACGCTGGAATGCATCTAATATCTCTGCAGGTAAAATCGTTATTGAAAGAAAAGATGATGGCAGAGAACCGACCTTTGTTCTGGAAACTGATAAATCTACCGGTAAATTCGTTGATGGAACAGACATTTCCCCGGGTATTGAATATTCCTACAATCTA
>JAUVLE010000300.1 GCA_030595905.1 Candidatus Cloacimonadota bacterium
AAGCTTATTAGTTCTATATTTGATTTTTTCAGGAATTTGATATTTCCCTGGAATTTTTCATCATCAAATCAGCATAAACTCTCAAGTCTATATAAACTCGATCTTTGTTTTTCACACAGCCTCTTAAGTTGGTGGTTAATGAAACAAGAAAAAGGCAATAACCGTTTTAACGGTTTTTCATTTTATTGAATCTGACTTTTTAGAGCGGAATCAAAGATGATTTGTTACAAAGAAGCACGAATAGAAAAACACTTAGCGATACTTCGCCTGTCCCGTAAGGAACTTGCGATTGTATCGGGGTGTTCTTATTGGCTATAAAAGGAGTCGAGGTGAAAAAGAAATTTTTTTTAATAATCGCTTTATCGCTAATTGTACAAATGGTTTTCTGCCAGGATTTTTACGATATAGACACGGTGAATACAATTGAAATTATCTTTTCCGAATCCAACTGGGATGAAATTCTGGATAATTTATATGCTGCCGGAAATGAAGAACGGCTTGTGGGAACAGCAATAATAAACGGTGTGCAATTCGATAGTGTGGGAGTGCGATACAAAGGAAACAGTTCATATCGGCCTGATAGAATAAAAAATCCTTTAAATATAAAATTGGACTATATTCTTGAAGATCAGTTGCTCGACGGCTATGGCACTTTGAAGCTGGCAAATTGTTTTAAAGATCCCAGTTTTATCAGGGAAGCACTCAGTTATGAAATAGCAGGAACATATCTGCCGACGAGTAATTCCAATTTCACTAACGTTTATATCAACGGAGATTTGATAGGGCTTTATTCCAGTGTTCAGGATGTTGATAAATTTTTTATGAACACTCATTTTAATTATGATGAAAATGCTCGAATAAAAGGAGAGTTAACTGGAGGTCCTCAACCGGTAGAAGTCTGGGGTTACGCCGGTTCGGATTCAAGTCTTTATTATGGTTTTTATGAATTGGAATCGGATTCCGGCTGGAATAAACTGGTAAATTTCCTGGATGTTTTTAATAACAGCACAGAAGAAGTTGAAACAGTGTTGAATGTTGACAGGCATTTGTGGATGCTTGCTTTTGATATTTTGATGGTCAACCTGGACGCTCCGGTAAACTTCGGTCATAATTTCTATTTATTTGAAGATAGTTCACAGCGGTTCAATCCCATTCTATGGGACCTGAACGAGAATTTCGGTGCATTTACAATGTTAATCGGCGGACCACCGTTAACCATACAGGGAATGCAGCATCTTGATCCGTTCTTAAATATATCTCATCCTAATTATCCTATTATAAACAAAATTTTACCCAATCCAACCTATCGGAAAATGTATATCGCTCATATGAAAACCATTATAGAAGATTATTTCTCAAATGACCTGTATTTAAACAGAGCTTTGGAAATCCAGGATATAATCGATGAAAGTGTGCAGGCAGATCCCAATAAATTCTATACTTATAATGATTTTCTCAATAACATTTATAATCAAGTTGGATATGGACCTCCGACAGTGGTTGGTATAGCCCAATTGATGGATGAAAGAGTTTCATTCATATTGAACCACCCGTTGTTCCAGGAAATACCACCGATCATTTCTAATATTGGTAATATACCTGCAACGATAGTACCAAATACAACGGTATGGTTCTCTGCAGAAGTTGAAGATGCAGAAACTGTTATACTTGGCTATAAGCAGAATATCGCCGGAAAATTTGAAAAGACAGAGATGTTTGATGACGGCAATCATAATGATGGAGTTGCAGGAGATGAAATATATGGAGTCTCGATTATTGCCGGTTACAGCGATATTCATTACTGTCTTTATGCGGAAAATGATGGTGCCGGAATATTTTCTCCAGCCAGGGCAGAATATGAATTTTATACTCTCGATGTTGTGTGTGAAACGGGTAATGTTGTTATAAATGAGATAAACTATCATTCCGCAGACGATTTTAATCCCGAAGACTGGGTGGAATTTTATAATGCGGAAAACGATGATATCGATATTTCGGGCTGGTGCTTTAAAGATGAAAATGATGAGCATATTTTCACGTTTCCCGTAAATACGGTAATTGAATCGGATGGATATCTTGTTTTATGTAAAGATTCCGGAGCTTTCTCCAGCCTATTTCCCGGGGTGAATAACTTTATCGGAGATATGGATTTTGGTCTGAGCGGCGGTGGTGAATGGATCCGGCTTTATGATGCTGAGGGTGTTATGGTAGATTCACTGGAATATGATGATGAATATCCGTGGCCTACAGAACCGGATGGGAACGGACCAACCCTGGAATTGATAGATCACACACTCGATAATACATTGCCGTCAAGCTGGGCAGCATCCGAAGAACACGGAACACCAGGAACTTTAAACAGTGCAGTATCGGTAGAAAATAATGAGATAACACCTTCCGTAACTGGAAAATTATATCAAAATTATCCCAATCCATTCAATCCCTCTACAACCATTTCTTATCAATTTAGCAACGAACAAAACCAACAAGACGAACAAAAGAAAATTGAAATCTATAATCTGAAAGGCCAAAAAATCAGACAATATTCAATATTAAATATTCAATCTTCAATTGTCTGGGACGGAACAGATGAAAACAACCAGCCAGTTAGTTCAGGAGTTTATTTTTATCAATTGAAAGCTGGAAACAATTTTTCCGAAACCAAACGAATGCTGCTTTTGAAATAAATTTACGAAACTTGAGTTAAGTTGTCCGGTAGCTGCCGGACAATCTTG
>JAUVLE010000159.1 GCA_030595905.1 Candidatus Cloacimonadota bacterium
CTGCTATTCTTGTTATGCTGGGAAATACAAGCCTTGGAAGTTCACTCACCGGTTGGCTGCCGGAAAATCTGAAATTCCTGCATTTACCAAATATCTCCAGTTTTATTATGAAATACCCAACCACTGCAGGACAAAGAGCAATAATGATCGGAGCGGGACTTGGAATAATTGGGAGTTCACTTAGGATAATCCTTGGGATCGAGCGTTCGTATCTGGGAGGTGAGTGATGGCTGAGAAAACCACCAGAAAACAGATCGATAGAAGATGGATATTTCTTTTTATGTTCATAGGAGTTGCCCTTCCTTTGATTTTCACAATAGGTTTTCCCATCGAAACCAGTGAGAATTCCGAAATAGTTTACGACCTGATAGACAATACTCCATCAGGATCCAAAGTAATTCTATCCTTCGATTATGACCCGGCCAGTATGCCGGAACTTCATCCGATGGCAAAAGCCGTGATGAGACACTGTTTCCGGAAGAAAATAAAAGTAATTATAACTGCCCTATGGCCTATGGGTGTACAGATGGCAGAAGATACTTTCTCTCAATTAACAGCAGATTTCCCGGATGTATCCTATGGAAGAGATTATGTTAATATGGGTTTTAAGGCAGGAGGGATCGTAACTTTACAAGCGATGGGAAAAAATTTCAGGGAAGTTTTCCCAAAAGATATGAATGGAACACCTATCGATGAACTTCCAATTATGAATGGAATTAATAATTTCGATAACATCGATTTTATTTTAGCATTCTCTGCTGGAGATCCCGGCATTAAACAGTGGGTGCAGATTGCTCATGATACATACGGAAGAACTGTTTCCGGTGGTGTAACAGGGGTTAGTGCTCCTGCGATAATTCCCTACGTTAACGAGCAAAAACAACTTACGGGGCTTTTAGCCGGTTTGAAAGCGGCTGCCGAGTATGAACGTTTAACAAAAGAGCCTGGCAGTGCAACTAAAGGTATGGATGCACAATCTGTTGCACATATGATAATCATTTTATTTATTGTCATTGGAAATATCAATTACTGGCGTAATAAAGCAAAAGAAAAAAGAGGTGCATAATGGAACATTTCTTTTCAATATTAGGGATCTGGCTGGGAGTATTATTTACATTCGCAATTTTCAGCTTCCTTTATAAAGACAACCCTTTCTATAAAGTTGCAGAGCAGATATTCGTCGGTCTTTCCGCTGGATACTGGTTTGTATATACGATTTTTTTTATTCTTATCCCAAACTTGTTTGACCCTCTTTCGCAGGATATTGGAGCAAATTGGATAAAACTCTTTCCAGCAGCACTGGGCATTATGATGTTGATGCGATTAATTCCGAAAACAGAATGGGTGAGCAGGTTCCCGATAGCCCTGATAATTGGAACCACTTCCGGTATATTTTTCCTCCGGTATTTAAAATCCGATGTTATAAACCAACTCACTGCAACTATGATCAATCCTTTTGCCGGCTCAGATCTGGTAACGATTATCGGACAGTTAATGCTCGTTGTAGGAACTATCACCGGTGTTATTTATTTTTATTTCAGCAAAAAACACGAAGGAGCATTCGGAGTAACGGCAAAGATCGGTATTTATTTTCTGATGATAAGTTTTGGCGCAGCGTTCGGTTATACTGCGATGGCACGTATTTCGCTACTTATCGGAAGATTACAGTTCCTGCTTGGTGATTGGCTGGGAATAATTTCACCATAAAAGAATTATTTATGAAAAAATTAATCTTGGTTTCCTTTGTACTGTTATTTTCTTGCCAGTTAATTTCTCAAACACGGCTGGACAGCTTGAAGATCAGGTTAAAGCAAGTATCCGGCAGGGAAAAGATAGAAATTTTAGATCAGCTTCAGGAAGCCTATTGGGTCATCTATCCGAAAGCCAGCATTGAATATGGAAAACAGGCTCATAGATTATCACGTAAAATAAAAGATAAACATCGGGAATGCATAGAACTCGATAATATCGCAACCGCTTACACTCTTATTAACAATCATTATAAAGCACTGAAAAATCTTTTGTTAAGTCTGGAACTGGCAAAAAAGATCAATAATGACTTTTTTATAAGTGATAGACTGAATAAAATTTCAAGAACCTATCTAATACTTAAGGAAGATATAAAAGCTTTTGAATTTTCTCTGAAAGCACTGAAGATCAGCAATACATCAAAATACATCCCGGGAAAAGCTGCCAGCTATTACAATATGGGAAACATCTATTTTTCTATCGGAGATATAGAAAACGCTGTCAGTCGTCTTAAATTATCCATGCAATACTTCGAGGAATCGGATAATGTACTTTCGACAGGACTTGCTCAGGAAAAGATCGGAGAGATCCTTTATTCTCAGCATGATCATCCTGAAGCAATAAGGTTTTTCACAGATGCCGGCACTAACTTTATGGCAATAAATGATAAGAATAAACTTCTGAGAACATATAACGCAATAGGGAAAATCTATCAGGAAATAGAAAATGATGCAAAGGCTTATGAATATTTCATTAAATATTCTCAACTTGAAGAAATACTGAAAAAAGAAGAAGAAGATAATAAAAATCTATTTCTCTATGAATATTATAATATCACCGGAGATGATGAACAGTCTTTGAAATATTACAAAATGTATTCCCAGCAGTTAGATTCTTTGCTGGTGAAAAAAAGCAAACAAAAAATTGATGACATCCATGAAAAATTTGAGATCGAAAAGCAGACATTTAAAGAAGATAAAATAATAGATATAGAAAAAATTGAAAAGAAAAGTGACATTGCATTGAAAAAAGTGAAAGCAGAAACTATAGAAAAGGAAAAGGAGATCGAAACTTTAAAAGAGGACAAAGCTATCACTGAATTACTGACTACGATCGAAAAAAAACGAAAAGAAGAAATAATAAAAACCCTGGTTTATGAGCAAGAGATCAGCGATCTTAAATTATCCAAACAACAAAGATTACGAAACTATCTTATCATCACTTCTTTACTGGTCTCCATTTTAACGATCCTTATTTACAGCCGTTATCGCCTGAATAAAAAGATCAATATAAAACAACAAAAAACAAATGAATATATATTGGAAATTTCACAAGAACTAATGGAAGCACACAAAGATATGGAAAAGCTGGCAAGAACAGATCCGTTAACCAAACTCTCTAATAGACGTGATATGATGGAAAAGATCGAATATGAAAAGAAACGTTTCGAGAGAAGTGGAAAACCGTTCACATTGGTTATGGGAGACATCGATAATTTCAAATCTACTAATGATAAATTCGGTCATGATGCCGGTGATTTTGTCCTTGTTTTATTATCAGAAGCTTTTCTTTCTTCAATAAGAAAACAGGATGTCTGTGCTCGCTGGGGAGGTGAAGAATTTATGCTTCTGCTGCCGGAAACAAATATCAAAGGTGGTAAAATCATCTCCGAAAAGATCAGGAAGAAAATCTCCTCTCTATCATTTGATTATCATGGAACAAATATTCATACTACAATAACATTCGGAGTATTGGTTTATGATAAACTCTATAATTTGGATAAATTTATTTCCAAAGCAGATAAAGCACTCTATGCGGGAAAGAAAAGCGGGAAAAATAAAGTTGTGTGCGGAAATATGAAATGATCTGTGTTTTTATGGGAATAATATGAAAGTCTTAAGTATTGCAGGTTATCACCATTCGGGGAAAACCACAACGGCTGTAGAACTGATAAAAGAACTGAAAAAGCGCGGTTATAAAGTTGTTTCCATCAAAGATATTCATTCAGAGAAATTTACCATGGAGAAGCAGGAAACCAATTCCTGGAAACACTGGGAAGCAAGTGGTGATGTTGTTTTTGCCAGAGGGTTGAACGAAACCTATCAGATATGGCATCATAGTTTATCATTAAATGAAATGCTGGAACATCTCTCTGCTGATTATGTTATTATAGAAGGAATGAAAGAAGCTGCTCTACCACGCATTATTTGTGCAGAAAACGAAAAGCAGCTCAAAGAACTGATCGACGGATCTGTTTTTGCAATATCCGGTAAATTTGCAGATATGCACACGAAGTATCAAAACCTGCCTGTTATAAAATCTGTAAATGAAATAAAAGAACTTGCTGATCTCGTTGAACAAAAAGTCTTTGAAGTCCTTCCTCTTTCCAAAATTGAATGCTGTGGTGAGTGCGGACTAAGTTGCAAGGAAATGGTTACCGAAATACTGGCTGGAAAAAGATCACGAAATGACTGCAAAACAGATAGAAACCTCGATATTCAAGTGAAATTTGACGGAAAAAAATTCAACATTGTTCCCTTTGTTCAAAGAACATTCAAAGACCTTATTACAGCATATCTGCAAAACCTGAAGGGATATGAAAAAGGGAAAAAAATAGAGATCACTATCGACGAAAAATGAAACCTGATATCATTATAAATAAAGAAAAAAAGTATGTCGTAAAGATATGCGGATCACCAAAAATGTTTAAGAAAGAACTCTATATTTACCAGAAGAAACTTCCTTTTACTCCCGGATTGCTCGACCACGACGGTAAAAACACATTAATGCTGGAATATATCGATGGCATCCCGATCGGTGAACTTGTGCAGCCGGATTTTTCTAAGATCGCAGAAATGTATGTTATTCTGCATTCGCTGGAAATAAAGAAAGGTAAGTGTATCTGCCATTATGATAATAATCCGAAGAATTATATTTTTTCAGATCAAAAATATTATATGATAGATTTCAGTGATTGGAAGTATGCTCCTCCGGAAACAGACCTGATCCATTTCCTCTTGTTCTGGGCATCGATCTACGATAAAGTAAAATTCAAAAAAGCTTTCAGGAAACTGATCGATTTCTATACAAAAGAGGGTACCATTAATCCTGTGGAATGGGAATTTTTTATCCCGGAAGTAATTAAAAGATTTGATAATCGACGTAAGAAATTTGAAAAGATCGAGAAAAATCCCGATATATTAATAAACAGAGAAACTATAAAAAATATTTACTGAACTAAAAAACATACATTGTTGTTTCACCGGCAGTAAATTCAATTAATTCTTCAGGATGCTGTACTTCATAAACATCTTCTATCCTGATATAAAACGTTCCGGGAGGAACCGAAATAGTACCTATTTCATCCGGAGGCAAATAGCCTTCATAAAGATCATCGCTCCATTCATCGCTATTCACTTCTCTCAATTGCACCTTGTCTATTATTATTCCAAGTAAGACATTACGAATTTCCAACCCAGCCATGTCAAAGATTATATGACACTCTTTATCTTTGTTCGATTTCATTGTAACATTAAATTTCTTATGAGAACGATAAAGAGTCTCTACATATTCCACCGGAACTTCTACTGTCTCGCCAAAAAGAATGAAAGAATTCAGGTAGTATGTGTTTGTAACGGGTTCACCATCATTTAACATCTTGTGGACAAAATGGTCAACTTTCACCGTGATCACCTGTCCCGTATCATTGTATATCTTCAATTCGGATTCTTTGGCACAACCTGTAAAAAAGAGTGAAAAAAATATTATAATGTATAAAATATATTTCATAATATCCTCTTTGGGATCTTACTGCTTGTGTCGATTAGAGAAATTTGATCTTTTTTGTAAAGACTAAAGTTCCACTTGACATTTAAGGCTATAAAAAAGAAAGAAAATTAAGCACAGGGAAAAATATGATAGATCTTGTAAATATTATCCGGGAATATTTTGCACACCACATTATTTTCAGTGTCGGTCTGCTTTTAATTGTGGGATATGTATTCGGTCAGCTTTCGGAAAGGATAAAACTGCCGGCAATAACAGGTTACATATTTGCCGGTGTGCTGGTTGGAAGTTCGGGACTGAAACTTATCCGCCATGAAAATATGGAAATGCTGTACGTGCTTTCCGAAGTAACTTTATCTTTCATAGCCGTCATTATCGGTGGAGAATTTTCATTCTATAAATTGAAGCTTTACGGGAAAAAGATCGTGTTCCTTACGCTTGCACAGATGTTCTTAACATTCGGGTTGGTTTCCGTTGGATTGATACTTTTTGGTTTTCCCGTTTATATAGCATTCCTGCTTGGAGCTATATCGGCAGCCACAGCTCCCGCCGCAACTGTAGTTATTGTAGAAAAACTAAAAGCCAGGGGAAAGTTCGTAGATTACTTATATGGAATAGTAGCCCTGGATGATGCCGGAACGGTGATCCTGTTTTCCATTGCATTTGCATTATCCACTTCGATCATCGGGAAAACCGAGTTAAACCTTTCTTACTCACTGATCCACGCTTTTAAAGAAATATTTTATTCCATAATTATTGGTGCTATTGGTGGGATAGCAATTCATTTTATAACGTTCAGGAAAAAGAATCTGAATGAAATAAAGATAATCTCACTCGGTTTTATTTTCATCACAACTTCCATATCTATCAGTCTGCATCTATCTCCGCTCATTTCCAATATGGTATTGGGTATGCTTCTTATTAATCTAAGTAAGAAAAACGTAAGAATTCTTTTTTCTCTGGAACCTTTAACACCACCCTTGTATGCTGTTTTTTTTGCTATTGCAGGAACAGAATTGAACATTGGGATATTCAAAGACGGAAGCATTCTTATTGCAGGTTTCTTATTCATCATTTTAAGGAGTTTCGGCAAATATTTTGGAATTTATTTCTCTGCAATGACAATGAATCTCCACAAAAATATCAGGAACTATCTCGGTTTAAGTTTACTTCCACAAGCAGGAGTTGCC
>JAUVLE010000264.1 GCA_030595905.1 Candidatus Cloacimonadota bacterium
AGTTACCGCACTTATTCTTTCTTTGATGACAATTGCATTCCGCCTTGTCCCATTTGAATTTTTCCCGGCACAAACTCCAAAAACGATCATTTTGAGATTGCAAACTCCCATCGGAACGAACCTCGATAAAACCAATGAAGTGGTTTCTGACATAGAAGAATTTATCTATCAGATGAAGGAAAGGGAAGACATCGAAGCTGTGGTAACGACCGTTGGGATGATGGCAAAAAATCGCCGATGGGATACAAAAACCAATAATGCGCAGTTGCGGATCGACCTTAAAGACATCGATGATATGAAATATTCTCATACCGATATCAAGAAAACAATCCGTTCCTATTTGGAGAAATTACCCGGATTATATACTTACCAATTTTCCAAACCTCAAAAAAGTGCGCCTACCGGAAATGATGTTGAAATTCGTGTGAAGGGTGATAATCTTGATCGGTTGAAATATATCGGGAATATCATTCAGGATGAACTGGAAAAAATTTCGGGAGTCGTGGATATCGAGGATAGTTTCCAACCCGGAAAGAAAGAAGTTCAGATCATTCCTAAACACGAAAGACTTGCTCTTTACGGTTTATCGGTTTCTCAGATTGCAGGATTCATCAGAACGGCTTCTTACGGAACAACGATTTCTAAATACAGGGGTGACGGAACGGATGAATATGATATAATTCTTCGTTTAAAAGAAGATCAGATAGATGATTTGAATGATCTTGATAATTTAAAAATACGCACGAGAAATGGAGATCTTGTAAACCTTAATGAACTGGCAGATTTTGAAATAAAATCCGGTTTAGCGCAGATAAGACATCGTGATAAAAAACGGATCATCGTGATCACCGCCAATACGACTTTGTATAAAGACGGGAATAAAATGAAAAAGAGAAGCACGGATGATGTTATGCAGATATTGATGGGCAGCCGCATTACAGGCGCGATGGGAACTCTTTCTAATTTTCAGCAGCGTTTTCCCGGGCATATTCTCGAATTTGGCGGAGTGGCGGAAGAGCAGAAAAAATCTTATACTTCGCTGTTTCTTGCCTTTGGAGTTGCACTTCTTTTGATCTTCACCATTCTTACTACTCAGTTTAAATCTTATATGCAGCCTTTTATCGTGATGATGACAATTCCTTTCTCTTTGATCGGAGTGATCTTCGGACTTCTCGTTACCGGACTTCCAGCATCTTTGAATTCACTCGTGGCGGTAGTTGCGCTTGCCGGTGTGGTGGTGAATGATTCACTGGTTCTGGTTGATTTTGTGAACAGGGAACGCGCGAATGGTGCGGATCGCTGGAACTCGCTGATAAATGCAGGAGCAATCCGTCTGCGTCCGATCATTCTAACTTCGGTTACAACTATTTTCGGTCTGATGCCGATGATACTTTCTACTTCTCAATCTGCTTCGGAATGGAAGCCGATGGCGGTGAGTATTGCGTTCGGATTAGCCTTTGCCACAGTTCTTACTTTGTTCGTAATTCCGGTTATTTATTCGCTGATGGATTCATTGTTCGGCAGGATCGGTGTTACAAGATTTAAGACGCATTTGAGTTATGAGGAATGTGTGGATTGCGAAAAGTAAAATTTCACCGCAAAGGCGCAAAGAACGCAAAGTAAAGACAAAAATGGATAGCAGTTATTGAAAAGGCAGTTATTAACCTTGAAAAGGCTTCTTCTAAGAATTCTTTTTGCTTAGCCCTTTCAAGGTTAATATCTGCCTTTGGCAGGGTTTCTTTTACATATTCTTCTTCAGCCAACCCTGAAATTGCTAAATTGAAGATAAACTGAGAGAAGTGGTCAAAACTTGAATTAAGCTTTCTATGGTTTTGAGTTTAATCTTCTGATGGAAGAATTCCTGTGATTGAAACTTAGGAAAGTGTGAGTTTATCATTCAAACTTCTCCTTGACAAAATTTACTAACCAAACGCAAGTTACCCTAACGGAGGTTAGCTTATGAAGTTCTACGGAAGAAAGGTAGAGATCGACAAAATAAGAGGTTACTGGAATGTAGTTAAAACAGGAATTTCTAAAATTTTGGTAATATCCGGTCGTAGAAGAATTGGAAAGACCAGATTGGCTTTGGAAGCAACGTCAGATTTTCCACATCTATATTTTTTTGTAACGAGAAAGAAAGTGACTGAATTGCTGAGGGATTGGTCGGTTCAGATCAAAGAAGCATTGGGTAATGTTTTTTTCGGTGAATTCCGGGATATGGAAGATTTTCTTAATTTCCTGTTCGACTATTCAAAACAGAATCCTCTTTGTGTGATCTTCGATGAATTTCAAAATTTTTCATATACAAATCCAGAGGTTTATTCGATATTTCAAAAAGTATATGATCTGAAGAAAGATAATTCGGCACTCCTTTTAATAATAAGCGGTTCTTCTCATTCTTTGATGGAGAGAATTTTCAAGGGAACAAAAGAACCTCTTTTCGGCAGGGCATCCGAAATAATTAATTTATCCTACCTTTCTCTAACAGATCAGGCGCAATTTCTTAAGGATCAGGGAATTACTTCGCAAAAAGAAAAATTGTTCTTTTTCTCAATATTCGACGGCGTGCCTAAATATTGGGAAGAGATCGATTCCTACAAAGAAAAATTGTTTTCAAACCGTTTAAAAAAGCTCTTCCTGAAAAAGGACTGGATATGGGAAGAGGGAGAAAATATTTTGCGTGAAGAGTTTGGAAAGGACTATGTTTCCTATTTTTCGGTGCTTTCTGCAATTGCCAAAGGACGCAGAATATTAAGCGAGATCGAGCAGTTTGCCGGAATCAAGGAAGCAAGTGCTTATCTGAAAAAATTGGAAGATATATATCAGTTTATCGAACGGAGAATTCCAGTTACCGAAAAAAGCAGGATCGGTTCACGTAAAGGACGGTATTATCTGCGGGATAACTTTTTTACCTTCTGGTTTGCTTTTGTAGAATCCAGAAGATACCTGAAAGAGATCGGACAAAAGGAGCAGGCAATTCAGAGCCTTTTATCAAATCTGGAACAGTTCAGCGGCAGAATGCTGGAAAAAATGGCGATCCGTACGATAATCGAAGAGAATCCCTTAAAGATCAACTTTACCAGAATCGGTAATTATTGGGATAGGAAAGGTGAGGTCGAGGTGGATGTGATAGTTTTGAATGATGATACAAAAGATGCCTGGTTATTTGAGGTAAAACGGAATAAACAGAAAATAACTTCATCCGTGATGGAAAAACTGAGGATAAAAGCTGCGAAGATCCCTGAGATTGCAGCATATCGGATACACACCGGATCTGTTTATCCTGATAATGGAAATCTTGTATTCAAATTGGAGGAATAAATTGCAGAATTCTCTCGCAATTATCCCGTCTCCCAGCCTTTATCAAATCCGGTTACTGATGAAATAATCAAATCTTCCTGATATATGTATAGTTATTGACGAAAATGGAAATAACGAAGCGAAATGAAGATTTAGAAATAAGATTACTTTGACAAAACT
>JAUVLE010000257.1 GCA_030595905.1 Candidatus Cloacimonadota bacterium
ACAGATATGAAATTCCATTACTTCTCATCGAGGATGTTTCGGCGGTTGTAGTTTCTGCTCACTTGCATTTCACCAGGGAAAAACTATCCGTTCGAGAAGTGCGGACTCTATAAAAAACGAGATAACTGTCATTTCCAAAAATAAATATTTCAAAGGAACGATAAGCGATATCGGCGGACCCACAGCAAATATGTTTGGAATGAGTTGTAAGATAAATATAAGTGAAACATGCAAAAGAGCTTCCTGTATATATCCATCATTTTGTTCAAATCTAAATTATTCACATAGAAAACAAAAAAAACTTCTGGCAGAAGCTCGAAATTTATCAAATATCCGTCATATTTTTATCTCTTCCGGCATCAGGTTCGACCTTGCACTAAAGGATAAAGATTATATCCGGCAAATTGCAGAGCATCATACAGGTGGACTTTTGAAACTTGCACCCGAACATAAAAGTGAAAAGGTTCTCAAGTTTATGAGGAAACCAGGTTTTAAGCAATATGAGGAATTCAGAAAATTTTTTACGGACTACAGCAACAAGATAGTGAAGAAGCAATATATTGTTCCATATATTATTGTCGGACATCCGGGCTCTACCCTGGAAGATACCATCGAACTTGCTGTTTACCTCAAAAAGAACGATATAAAATTAGAGCAGATACAGGAATTTACTCCCACGCCGATGACCGTCAGCACATTGATGTATTACACCTGTAAAGACCTGAATGGGGAAAAGATCAACGTTCCAAAGGGTAGAGAAATACGTTTACGAAAAGCTCTTGTGCAGTGGTTTGAACCTCAGAACAGGAAACTGATAATCGAAGCTCTGAAAAAAGCGAAAAGAAATGACCTGATCGGGTTTTTCCTGGATTGAAATATAGGTGGGGATTAATGGGTATTGGTAGGTTTTGGGTTTTGGGTATACATAGGCATTGGTAGGCATTGATAGGTATTGGTGGGTATTGGTGGGTATTGGTAGGGATTTGTGGGCATTGGTAGGTATTGATGGGTATTGGTGGGGATTGGTGGGGATTGGTGGGGATTGGTAGGAACTAAGCGGAATTGCTATACTTCACCTGGAGAATTTAAACTCATCTGGAATGGAAAAGACGATAACGGTAAACCGGTAACTTCCGGCGTTTATATGTATCAGCTAAAGGTGGATGGTAAGATAGCTGCAGGCAGGAAGTGTCTATTATTGAAATAACAATTTAAAGTTTTTAAATCTAATAATGAAAGCAGTGGTTGCTGAAATTTTAAAATGGTTAATTATCTTTAATGTTTTGTTCTTTAATTCTTTAGTTTTTGATATTTATTCTTTGGTCTTTTTTACTTTACTCTTTATTCTTTGTTTTTTCTATTTGTTTTAATATCTTTTCTAACTCTTCATCTGAAAATTTACTTACCCCGGTTCTGTCTATTGGTGCGGAATTTAGTATTTTTAAAATTCTTTTACCTTCTTCTGAATCTTCTTTAAATTTAAATACATTCGAGGGTTTTTGGGGTGGAGTTAATATCTTTAAATGATTTTTCTTATCGATGTAAAATTTAATGAAAAAAGAATCGGTTTCATCTTTTTTATTTTTAAAAAAAATCCATACTTTGTATATTGAATCTATTAACTCTATTTCATAATCTAATATTTTCTTAATCTCATAAGAAGGATTGTATTTCTTTAAATCCACTTCGGAAAAATAATAGTACATTTTTTCGAGTGAGTTATTTTCCAAATTAGTTTTAAATCTTCTTAAGAATTTTACAATAAGGTTGTTAACTTGTGGAGTTACAATTTTTTTTGTGGCAATTACACCTAATACTTTATAGGTTTCAGCTTTAAGTTTGTTTTTAATCCGAGAAATTTGTTTTCGTAGAACAGTGTAAGAGATATTTATCATATTATGCATTTCTTTGATATTTTCATTACACTGAAAATAATAAAAGATAGTTTTTAATTCATGATCGTTCAATGCCTTGAAGGAATCCTGAAATGCTTCCTTAAGAGCTTCATCACGACCGATAGCCTGTTGTTCATATAACTGTTCCATGATTTCATGCCGATAATTATCTTGTTTTTGAGTTTCTTTTTTTTCTGAACGAAAAAAAGCCTGGCAATATTTTTTTGATGTCTGTATCAGCCATCCTTTGATATGTTCTTCTTCGATTGTATCTGCTTTTAACAAGTATAGGTTTATCGTCTGGGATGTTATATCATTTGCTGCTTCTATACTGCCTGTCTTGTACAAGGCAAAATTGAAAACGAATTTCTGATATTCGCTCAGCTTCTTATTATCATATTCCATTTTTTCTCTACTCAATCTAAAAATAATAAGAGTAATTTTTTCATATCGCTTTATAGTCAAGGAGAAATTTCTTATAATATGTTATCATTTTGATAAAATAATGTATAAAAAATAAATAAAATGCAGTAAAAATAATTTTTTTTGAGTGGTGGCGTCACAATTTGCTTTTTATTGACATATATATATAGAAGGTAATTAATAAATAATTGGAGGAAAGAATGGAAAAAAGAATTTTAATCGGTTTATTAAGTATTGTTGCTTTTGTTACTGTTGTTTCTGCTTTGACAATGGATGATCTCGATATCACGGACAAGATGACAGTTGAAGAATACCTGATAGAGCATGTTGATGAGATCACACAGGGAAATGTTGACGACCTCGAAGGTGAAGAATATCAAGTGTTGGCTGTAGGCGATAATTACATAATTGTCGTGATAGATGGTGAAGTAATAGTTGTTACTAAGAACTAAAATAAAGGAGCAAAATCATGAAAAAATATGATAATAATAAATATATCGTCATTGTCGTCGATGGTGAGATATTCATCGTAAAGAAATAAAATACACAAAATCAGGGAAATGTGTGCCCGTGGATAGAAATTCTATCCACGGGATAGAACGTTAACAGAGGGGAATCTACCCCGTTAAAGAAGGAGTATGAAATGGCAAAGATATTAATTACAGAGGATGAGAGAATTATTGCGGAGGACCTGAAACTAACACTGATGAATTATGGTCATAATGTGCAGGCGATAGTAACTTCGGGAGAAGATGCAATAAAAAAGGCAGGAGAGCTGAAACCGGATATTATCTTAATGGATATCGATCTAAATGGTTTTCTTTCCGGTATCGAAGCTGCAGATCATATCAGGAAGAAATACAATATACCGGTAGTTTTCTGCACAGCATATTCAGATGAAGATACAATGTCCAGGGCTTTTGCTGTCCGCCCGAGCGGATTTCTTACCAAACCATTTGAAGATAACGAACTAAAATCGGTCATAGATGATATTATGAGAGAGAAGAAGTCGGAAAAGAATTACAATGTTATTGATTTCTGGAATGTGGCTCTTATACCGGCAGAAGCATAATAATGGGAGAAGCTGCAGTTTTTAAAGTGAAATCTGTTATCAAGCCGGATACATTTGAAATATATCCGAAATGGTCTTTAGATAATATTAATTGTTCCTTCATTATCATCAGGGGACTTAATTGTCCGCAGGCTTATGAAAAAGAATTCCTCAAAGCAAAAGATAAATTATGTGAACTTATACTTAATGAAGATGTACATCTCAAAAATCCCACTATCCTTTCGTACGGACGAATATATTGCGATGTATTTCTGAACGGGAAGAATATTCTTGATCTTTTCTAAAAATCAGTAGTTAAAAAATATATTTGATCATTGAATTTACTCTAAAAAAGATTAATTAAT
>JAUVLE010000279.1 GCA_030595905.1 Candidatus Cloacimonadota bacterium
CAATATTTATCCATATCTATTTCTATCCGATACTCTCATCAGCGATACTTCGAGTGTTATCAACGAATTTCTTGCACTTGAAAAACACGGTATCATCTACGTTTTACCGGAATCCAAATTGAAGCATTCGGACGGGATGGAATCCGTTTCTATCGATCCGAAAGATTGGCTGGAAGGAGCTTTTCCAAAAATGTATAAACCGGAAGACCTGCTCTCAGCGGTGGAAACAGCACTTGATCCGACAGATGAAATGAAGAAAAAGCTGGTAGAATACCGTAATTATTTTTTTACTGAATTAGATGGAAAATCGGCTCAGCGCGTAAAAGCTGAAATTGATAAATTGATGAAAAACAGAGGTAGGAATGTCTAAATGTTTTAAGGTTTTAATAGATAGTTTTCATTTGTATCATTTACCTCAAATGGAACCTGTAGCAAAATTACTAATTAAGAATCCTAACTTCGATGTTTATTTTTCCACATCACATAATATTGAAATTGAAGAGAGAAAATTAACTCTGAAGATATTTGATAAAAATAATTGGAAATACATTATTGGAAATGATGAAGAAGATCGTAAGAAACAGATCAATAAGCTAAACCCTGATGTTTTTATCTGTGGCTGGAGCAGATATCCAATTCAGGAATTTTGCGGTCCAAACACAATTTGCTGTATGATATATCATGGAATTGGAATTAAACCGAGTTATTATCGCGACCATAATAAAAGGCTCGATATCCGCTTTATCGAAGGGTCGTTCAGGGAAAAGCAATTAAGAAATTACGGTGTTGAATCTGATCTGGAACTTGTCGGATTTGCCAAAATTGATCCACTATTTAATGGAGAGATCGGAAGCCAGGCAGAAATATTGGAACAATTATGTCTCGATCCTTCCAAAAAAACAATTCTATATGCTCCCACATTCTATCCAAGCAGCTTTGAGATCTTCGGATTGGATCTAATTAAACTAACAGAAAAATATAATTTAATAATTAAACTTCATCAATGGATTTATTTTAAAAGTAATTTTGCCGGCATGAATTTTAAAAAGCAAAAAAAACTTATTAATAAAATCGAGAAACGTTTCCCTGCCGTTAAGATCATAATGCCGGAAGATTATAATATTGTTCCTTTATACCGCGCTGCCGATGTCATGTTGACAGAAGCTTCCTCTACTATTTATGAGATGATGGCTTTACAAAAACATGTAATAATTTGCGATTTTTATAAGAAGAAATTCTCGCATAGAATAAGTGAGAAAAGGATGTTTAAAAGACGTTTAGATATTGATATGAAATCTGATCTTTATGATTTTTGTTATCATATAAAATCTCCCAAAGAACTCCCAGATGCACTTAATAAATGTTTCAATGAGCCAGATCCATTCATAAAAATTCGTAATAAATATATTGAGAAAATGCTCTATAAAATAGATGGGAAAGCATCTGATAGAATTGTGGAAGCGATAATAAAGCATTTAAAAAATAGAAAATATAAAGGAGAGAGAAAATGAGATTAGTTTATTCGTACTATGTTTTAGACCTTGTTCATAAAGGTCATCTTAAAATGATGGAAAATGCCAAAGCGATTGCCGGTAAAGACGGGAAATTGATCGTGGGAATATTAACTGATGAAGCTGTAATGGAGAAAAAACCAAGACCGATTCTTTCTTTTGACGAAAGGTTCGATCTGGCAAATGCTCTGAAATATGTTGATCTTGTAGTGGCACAGGATACATATTCTCCACTGCCGAATGTAAAAAAGATCAAACCCGATATCCTGATGGAAAGCAGTAGCCATACTGATGAAGCTATTGAAGAAGCTCGAAAGGTGATGGAAGAATTTGGTGGAAAAGTTATAGTTATTCCATATTATCCATCTCAATCATCAACGAATATTAAAAATAATATAATAAATGGTAATGGAGAATCCGAAAAGGAGGAAAGATGAAGCGGATAGAAGTTGTCTTGATTCTAATTTTAATGACTTTTGGATTATTACAGGCAGAAACAAAATTAACAATGGAACTTTGGAATCGCTGGACATACCAGATGAACGATGGTGAAGTAATTAAAAATGAAATGGCTCTTAAACGGAGCTACTTCCGAATAGAACCGAAATTCAGTGAAAACATCAAAGGGCGATTTAATTTAGATTTTTTCAGTGACGATGGGGAAATAGATATTAATGATTCAACTGCTGTAAATACCGGAAATGGTGTGGGACTTAAACTGAAATATGCTTACGTGGATTTCGGCAATATGCTTCCAATTAAAGATAGCAAGATCACTGTCGGTTTAATGCAAACCTATTTTGGCACGATCTATGAATGGAGTTATCCAACAATTGAGGGAGATCCTTCCGACAAATACAAATTCGTCAGTTCCACAGATTTTGGTTTTGGTATTAGCGGTAAAATTCCCAACAGTTTCGGCTCTTATGCTCTTGCTGTTTACAATGGCGAAGGGTACAAAAAAGTAGGAGACAACATCAACACAGATATGAACTATGCAGCAAATCTGCGTGTGACTCCAATTGCCGGTGTAACTTTTGGTGGTTCATATATGTTCAGATCGGAAAATGATAGTGATGATGACAATCGTGAAGAATGCAATCTGATAGCTGGAATAGGAAAATTTGCATTTGGTCCTTTCAACCTTCTTGCAGAATACCTTTATAAGATAAAATCACTACCTAATGCTAATCCTGAAAAAGATAATAAAAAATCAAGTGTTATTACCATTATACCGGTTTACAAAATCACTGATAAAATAGAGCTCTTAGCTCGTTATGATATATATGATCCTGATATTGAAGCAGATGATGATATTGAAAATACAATTATCGCTGGATTTAATTATTTTATCATGCAAGATGCAAAAAATAAACCAAAATTATTCATTCAAACAAACTATCAATTAACACAATACGAAACAGACAATAAAAAAGATGTTCAAGAAATTTTAGTTCAACTTCGCTGGATATTCTCAGAAACAATTAATAAAAACTAAGGAGAAAAAAATGACGAATAATTCTGAAACAGCTTTAAGTATTAAAAAATGGCAGAAGAAAATGTTCTGGATGATGTGGATAACTTATGCATCATT
>JAUVLE010000140.1 GCA_030595905.1 Candidatus Cloacimonadota bacterium
TGATCTATCAATATTCGGAAGGAGTGATTACAGAATTTCCTGTAGAAAGAGGTTTGCGGGATGAAATTGAGGATTCGGAAATAACAATATCGCAGAATAATAATATACTAACTATTTCTACATCAGAACTGGAATCGCAATGGGATATCATATCATATCAATTTGATCTTGAAGTAAATGAAAACGCTGTGAATTATGATCTTTCAGGAACAATTTCAAATGACGGAATTGTTGTGATGAATGACATTGGTAATGGTAACGTAAAAGTTTGTTATATAAACATTTCTCCTATTGTTGGAACGGGAGATTTAATTAATATCATGCTTCAAAATGAATCGACGATTTATGCTTTATCGGATTTTTATTATAATGTTACGGAAATAATTAATATTTCTGGCAATACATCGAGCGAGGATGAGTTTGCAGTAATTGGGAATTTGAAATTATGCAATTACCCGAATCCTTTCAAACCGTCAGGAGCCGGTCGCAGCCCTTCCACCACTATCTCTTTTGAATTAACCGCAAAGGACGCTAAGAACGCAAAGATAATCATCTACAACATCAAGGGGCAAAAGATAAAACAATATTCAATATTAAATATTCAATCTTCAATTCTCTGGAATGGAACCGATGAAAACAACAGACCTGTAACTTCAGGAGTTTATTTCTACCGATTGAAAGCCGGTAGATTTGAACAAACTAAGAAGATGATCCTGTTGAAATAAGTTAAGTTGAATTGAAGAATAGAGCGGAATATAAAAAAAAGATTTTCCAAATTTAAACTCACCCTGCTGTCCCTCTCTTTAACGCTTTGCTTGAATAGAGGGAACATAAGAAGCCGCTGAGAGAATTGCCATAAATTTTTTTATTAACATCAATTTGATTTCCCTTTACCCCGAAGGGGTTTTATAAAATAGCCGTCGGTGAAACCGGCGGTAAATAAAGAACAAACCACATTACCCCAAAGGGGTTTTATAGAATAACCACCGGCTTCAGCCGGTGGCACAGAAAGAAAAATCACCCAACCCTGAAGGGGTTGAATATAAAAAAACAGGAACGAAATTCTGTTTATTCAACCATCCTGATTGAACCACATAAAAAAAAGGGCAGAATCAAATCTGCCCTTTTACTATTTACGCTTTATGCTTTCTTAAAAATCTTTCAACACATCTTTCAGAGTGGGGTAGCCGATCTCCTGAAGTTCGTATTTCACCTGCACAGCAGGTTTATTGATCTTCACGATCCTTCTCAGGTCGATGGGAGTTGCTATCAGAACAGTATCGCATTCAGTATTATTGATAGTAGTTTCCAGGTCTTTGATCTGCTGTTCTCCGTATCCCATGGCAGGAAGCAGTATGCCGATATCGGGATATTTCTCAAAAGTATCTTTGATAGTTCCCACAGCATAAGGACGCGGGTCCACCAGGTCGGCAGCACCGAACTTTTCTGCAGCAACTACACCTGCACCGTATTGCATTTCTCCATGAGTTAAAGTTGGACCATCTTCCACAACCAGCACGTTCTTACCTTTTATCAGTTCAGGATCATCAACTGAAAGCGGAGAAGCTCCGTCAATAACGATAGCGTCCGGGTTAAGTTCCCTGATGTTATCTCGCACTATCTGTATTCCTTCCGGGTCGGCAGAATCGATCTTATTTATCACGATCACATCTGCGTCCAGAAGATTTGTTTCACCCGGATAGTACATTACTTCATGATCCGGTCTGTGCGGGTCGACTACCACGATCTTCAATTCTTTATCGGAAGTGTAGAAGGGAGTATCGTTATTTCCGCCATCCCAGACTATTACATCAGCTTCTTTTTCTGCTTCACGCACGATGGCTTCGTAATCCACACCTGCATAGATGATGCTTCCCATTTCTATATGCGGTTCATATTCTTCCATTTCTTCGATCGTACATTTATGTTTCTTCAGGTCTGCAAGTTCTGCAAATCTTTGAACTTTCTGCTTAACCAGATCGCCATAAGGCATCGGATGTCTGATGGAAGCCACCTTCAAACCTTTTGATTTGAGTTCTGTAACAACCTTACGGGTCGTCTGGCTTTTGCCGCAGCCGGTTCTTGTGGCGCAGATCGTTACAAGTGGTTTGGTTGTTCTCACACGTGTTTTTGCCAGTCCCATCAGAGTGAAATCTGCACCTGTAGAATTTACAAGAGATGCATTATTCATCACTCTTTCGTGCGGTACATCGCTGTATGCGAAGATCACTTCTTCGATGTTGTGTTTTTTTATAAGCTCTACAAGCTCGTTTTCGGCATGAATGAGAATACCTTCCGGATAAAGCTTTCCTGCAAGTTCTGCGGGATATTTTCTTCCATCGATATCGGGGATTTGAGTGGCTGTGAAGGCTACAACTTCGTAATCTTGGTTATCTCTGAAATAAAGATTGAAATTATGAAAATCTCTTCCTGCTGCACCCATAATGATGATTTTTTTCTTCATCGTTTCTCCTTTTTTATATATGAAATTCACTGCCAAGCTTTAAATAGACCCTTTAAAGTCAAGGAAATTCAGGCACAAATCTTATTACTTTTAATTAACTCTTTCATATATAAAAAAATCCATCTTTTCCTTTACTAAATTTCTATCTAATATTTTAAAGTCTTTAAAAAAAAATGACCTGCATTCCGGCAATTCACGGATACAAGCGGGATAAAGAGGAGAATAAATGATCAGCAGAGAAAGAGTTCAGGAAGTTCTTAATAAGGTTCGTCCTTCACTTCAGGCAGATGGCGGAGATTGTGAACTGATAAAGGTTCGGGAAGACGGAGTGATAGAAGTGAAACTTCAGGGAGCTTGTGGTAACTGTCCGATGGCAACTTTAACCTTGAAAGCAGGAATCGAACGAGTTTTGAAAGAAGAAATTCCCGAAGTTAAAGAAGTCATTTCTGTTTAATTGAGATTTTTTAGCTCACGGATGAACACGGATAGATACTGATAAGGAATTGAATGTATACAAAGCGTATATACAGGGTAATTCATAATGATGTACGTTATCACTGTTGAATAGTTTCATTAATTATATTAATAATGTATCAGTTTTTTTATTTGACTGCAAATTATAGTTCAAATATTTAGACAAATCTCAGGAGGTTTGTTATGAAACATTCACATTACAAAGATGTTCTGTTGGAAGAAGTGACAATGGAAGGAGCAAAAGGAGCAAAAGTTCGATGGCTGGTTTCACAGAAAGATGGTGCTCCGAATTTTGCAATGCGCATGTTTGAGATTGATTCCGGTGGCTTCACACCATATCACTCTCACAGTTGGGAACACGAGAACTTCATTGTGGAAGGAGAAGGATCTCTGGTTACGGAAAACGGAGAAATTCCGTTTAAACCCGGCGATGTTATATTTGTTCCACCGCACATGAAACACAATTATAAAAATACCGGAGATAAAGTTTTGAAATTTCTCTGTATGGTTCCACTGGAAAAAAAGAAGAAAGAAGAAAAGAAAACCGTGAATCCTTTTGCAACCGGAATTGCAAATAATTGTTGATGAAAAAAATAAATTGGAGAAAAAATGGAAAAGAAATTTTTTAAAGATTTAGTACTTGCTCCCAGTCCATCCGGTTTTGAACAGCCGGCTCAGGAGGTTTACAGGAACTATGTAAAAGACATTGCAGATGAAGTTAAAACCGATGTGCATGGAAATGTTATCGCACTTAAAAAAGGAACCGGAAAGATCAAACTGATGATAGTTGGTCATGCAGATGAGATCGGGTTAATGGTGAAATTTATCGATGAGAACGGTTTTATTCGATTCTCTCCAATCGGTGGGGTAGATACAAATGTTCTTCCCGGTCTGCGGGTGAATATTTATCATGGGAAGAAGATGATTCGTGGCGTTATCGGAAGAAAGCCCATACATCTTCTGAAAGTAGAAGAACGAACTAAAGCTCCCAAAATCGAAGACCTCTGGATAGATATTGGTGCAAAAGATAAAAAGGCTGCGGAAAAGAAAGTTGCTGTGGGAGATCAAATAACTTTCTCTCCCGGTATGGAAATGCTTTCCAGTGACTTTGTTACAACAAAAGCCACCGATAACAAAGCAGGTGTTTATGTTGCCGGTTCAGTTCTCAAAGAACTTGCAGGAAAAAAGATATCTGCTAACGTTTATGCTGTTTCATCTGTTCAGGAAGAGATCGGGCTTCGTGGTGCAACTACCAGTACTTATGGAATCGATCCGCATGTGGGAATTGCAATCGACGTTACACATGCCACCGATTATCCGGGAATAAATAAAAACGTAATGGGTGATATCGAAATGGGTAAAGGTGCCGTGATAGCAGTAGGTGCAAACATCAATCCCAAAGTTTTTGAACTTCTTAAGGAAGCTGTAAAAAAAGCAAAAGTAGATTTCCAGATAGAAGCTGCTCCCCGTGGAACCGGAACAGATGCGAACGTGATCCAGACTACACGTGCAGGTGTTGCGGCTGGTCTCATCAGTATTCCAAACAGATATATGCACACACCCAGCGAAATAATTTCTTTCAAAGACCTGGATAGTGCAGTTAAAATCCTGGTAGAATTTGCTCGAATGTTAAATGATAAAACGGATTTCATTCCGAAAGTGTAATTTGTAATTTTAAGATATAACAGGTAGAGGTGAAGATTCATCTCTACCGTTTTAATCAAAAGAATTCCTCAATGCTTGCGTTGGGGTTTCCATATTTTCTTCCCTGATTCAGGGGAGATGTCATTCGGTGAATAACAGAGAGGTTAAATAATGAAAATTCGTGTTTAAGCTTGCTTAAATAAAGTTGGCAAAATACTCCCTTGCTTGCCACGGGGATAGTCAATTTTAAGAATTTTCTTTATTAATGAGAATATATGATAGTTGCAGAAAATCTTACTAAGGTCTTCCGGCAGAAAAACGGTGAAGAACTTTTTGCTGTTAACGACCTTTCGTTTACGGCGAACAGTGGAGAGATAGTTGTTCTGCTGGGAGTGAACGGCGCCGGAAAAACCACCGCCATGCGAATGCTTTCCACAGTTCTTATGCCCACATCCGGAACCGCTTCTGTAGAAGGATTCGACATAGTTTCCCAGCCGCAGAAAGTACGTGCAAATTTGGGCTTTCTTTCCGGAGATACCGGTCTTTATTCCAGGCTGTCTGCCAGGGAAGTGATTACCTATTTTGCCCGTTTATATGACATGGAAGACAGAAAAATCAAATCAAGGATTAATGAACTTGCCGAACTTCTAAATATGCATGACTTCCTGGATAAGAAGGTTGATTTCCTTTCCACCGGGATGAAGCAGAAGGTTTCCATCGCTCGTTCCATAATTCACGATCCACCCGTCATGATATTCGATGAACCCACTGCCGGACTGGATATTCTGACAGCGAAGAATATTATTACTTCGATTCATAAATGTAAATCAGATGGAAAATGCGTTCTCTTTTCCACTCATATAATGCGGGAAGCAGAGCGAATTGCAGACCGCATCGTGATGATACACAAAGGAAAAGTGCTGGCAGCCGGAACATGGGAATATCTAAAGAAAGAAACCAATCTGAAAGACCTGGATGATATCTTCATTCATTTTGTTAATAATATAGAAGAGGCTGAAGATGAACTTTAAGAAGATCATAATTATCTACAAAAAAGAACTTCTGGACCTCCTTCGCGATAAAAGAACAGTTATTACATCTCTGGTTTTGCCGGTTGTTCTATATCCGCTTCTTATGATAGGATTCTCATCTATGATGACCAGGCAGGAAAGTAAACTGGAAAAACAAACGACAATCGTGTATGTGAAAGATAATGTGATGAATGAATCTTCATTAATGATCGAACAGGAACTTGCAAATCTTGAAAATGTTCAGATAATGGATAAATTCACTATTTTCCACAAAGAAACTTTCCTGGAGATGATAGAAGATAACTCTATCCAGGCTTTGATAGAAATTCAGGATAGTACTTCCTCATCCGGCTTCAATATCCTGAATATTTTTATTTATTATAATAGATCGAACGAAATAAGTACTCTTGCCTATAATAATATATTCGACAAACTTAAGGATATCGAACTGGAATTGATCGGCAAAAGGCTTCAGACGATAAACATTAACGAAGAAATATTGAATGCGGTTGAAATCAAGGAAGAGAACGTTGCCCCACCGGAAAAAATGTTCGGTTTTGCGCTCGGGAAATTTCTCCCATACCTGTTGATAATTCTAACTTTGAGTAGTGCTTCCGTAATAGCTTCCGACCTGGTTGCCGGAGAAAAAGAACGCGGTACGTTGGAAACCATCCTGGTTAGTGCTGCCCACCGGAACGAACTGGTAATCGGAAAATATCTTACGATAATCACAATTTCTATTACAACTGTTCTTTTGAATTTGTTCAGTATGTTCATTTCTTTTCGTCATATTTTAAGTCAGGCAGATGCAAATCTCGATGGATTTCAGCTTCCGCTGGGAAATTTTGCTTTAATACTTGTTCTCATGCTTCCATTTATAACGCTGTTTTCTGCAATCCTGCTTTCCATCTCCACCTATTCCCGCAATATCAAGGAAGCCCAAAGTTACCAGATGCCATTGCTTTTTGGTTCTATCATGCTTTCCATGGTCAGCTTCTTACCGGGCTTTGAATTGACCCTGGGTTTTGCACTTATCCCTATTGTTAATTTCTCTCTATTGATCCGTGATATTATGATGAGTGATTATAATGTAGTAAATCTGTTCGTTGTTATTGGTTCGACAATTATTTTAGATATAATCATGGTCACGATTTCCATTAAATTATTTCATACCGAATCCGTTCTATTCCGAACCTCAGAAGAAAAATCACTTAAATTCTGGGGGAAAGATAAGAAAAATGTATTTTCGCCGCAGTTTGTAATGTTCTTCTTCGTAGCTATACTTCTGGCACTATACTATCTTGGTGGAAGCTGGCAGGCAAAAGACCTGATGAACGGACTGATGAGAACAGAGATTCTACTGATATTATTACCAACCATTTTCGTGCTGAAGATCGCAAAAGTGAATAAAAAGAAGATACTTCGTTTGAATTACACAAATCCATTGAATTTTGTTCTGATTGCTGTTTCTTCCATTCCGATAATCATAATAGCGATAATTCTGGCACAATTAATAAATATGATCTACCCTCTTTCGGAATCTTATATGGAGGCAATGAATAATTTGATCTCTGTTAAAAATAATAGCTTATGGAAGACTATCTTCGTTGTTGCTTTTCTTCCGGCTGTCTGTGAAGAAATTATGTTCAGGGGATACATCATTAATGCTTTCATCAAAAAAGGGTTCTGGAAAGCGATCATAATTACGGGCATCCTTTTCGGAATATTTCACATGGATATATTCCGCCTCTTGCCGGTTACACTGCTGGGAATATGGATGGGATTCCTGCTTTTAAAAACAAAAAGTATCCTGGTTCCCATGCTGGCTCATTTTCTTAATAACAGCCTTGCCATTCTCATTTCCAACTATGGAGAAAGCATTCCGCTTCTGAGCAAATTCGTACAGGAGGGACAGGTTCCGTTCCTGGCTGTGATCCCGGCTATCTTAATTTTAATAGTAATTATAAAAACAATGATCAATATAAATTCAGATAAAATTTTCCAGACTGTAAGGAGTTAATTATGTGTGGTATTG
>JAUVLE010000067.1 GCA_030595905.1 Candidatus Cloacimonadota bacterium
ATTATGCTGGAGCAGAAAGTATTGCAAATTATGTGAGAATCCACGAACAATTCAAAAATTTTAACAAAATTTGTCGATGCTTAAATGATAAAAATTTGTACGCAAAATTTAATCACACTGCTTCGTCAGCTTCAACACTTATCTATCCGAATACTCAAATGGATTTAGTTCGAATTGGCATAGTTCAATATGGGTTTTGGCCAAGTAATGAAACAAAAATATATAAATTATTAGATGAAAAAATCAAGATGTTTCACGATCCTTTAAATCAAATCCTGCAATGGAAAAGTAAAGTTATGAGTATCAAAACAGTTAAGCCTGCACAATTTATTAGTTACGGAAATTCATTTCTAACAACAAAAACTACACGCATTGCTACTATTCCGATCGGGTATTTCCACGGAAATCGCAGAAGCTTAAGTAATAACGGTTTTGTTCTGATAGGAAATAGGAAAGCTCCGGTTATTGGAATGATAAATATGAATATGTTCATTGTAGATATTTCATCAATCCCAGATGTGAAGAAGGGAGATGAAGTTGTTCTAATCGGAAAACAGGGGAAAAATAGAATTTCAGTTGCTTCCTTTGCAGAATTAACAAATTTTGTTAATTATGAATTGCTCTCCAGACTTCCTGCAGAAATTCCTCGTTTTGTTATTAATAAATAATTTTTATGTTTGATTATGTAATTAAAAATGGCACTATAATTGATGGAATCTCAAATATAAGCTATATTGCAGATATCGGGATCATCGGAAATAAAATATCCGCTATCGGAACAATTTCTAAAAATGCAAAGAAAATAATTGATGCAACAAATCTTATTGTTTCGCCCGGATTTATTGATGTTCATACTCATTGCGACTTTACTTTTAAACAAAATTTCAAGAAAAATTAAGAATTTTGTGCTTGAAAAAAAACTATTATCTCTCTCATCTGCTATAAAATCAATGTCTTCATTGCCTGCTGAAAAATTCAAAATAAAGAAAAGAGGAAAAATAAAAATCAACTATTTTGCAGATATTTCAATAATAGATTTGAATAAAATTAAAGATAACGCAACTTACCTAAATCCACATCAATATTCAGATGGAATTGAATATCTTTTTATCAATGGAAATTTATTAATTGGAAATAATGTGAAATAATATAATGAAAAAACGACTGCTAACACACAGCTCCACAATCAGCAAGAAGAAATGTAAGAAGAATCGTGTCACGCCCGCATCAGGCGAAATAGCCTACAAAGAAAAGAGGATTGTGTAACATAATTTAGATTATGAAAAGCTGTCCGAAACTTGTCACAAGTGATTTTATCATCTGATAAGTTTACCGTGCTACACTTAAATATAAAGAGTTAGTCGTGTATTTATGAGAATAATGTTACAGAACACTACAACACAGTAGGAGGAAAAAATGAAGAGATCAGAAATGATAAAAATTTTAAGAGAATACAAAAAGATAGCACAAAATAAATATCGGTTTTCCAAAATAGGAATTTTTGGCTCATACGCAAGAGATGAAGCAACTTCATCAAGTGATATAGATATTGTTGTTGAATTAGAAACTCAAGACCTTTTTAATTTAATAGGTATAAAGCAAGACCTTGAGCAAAAATTTAATAACCATGTAGATATTGTCAGTTACCGTGAAAACATGAATTCTTTTTTAAAGAATAGAATCGATCGTGAGGTTTTATATGTATGATTTAGAGTTTACAAAATAAATTCTTAGACAGATCAGTCATGCTCTTCATACTATAATTGTACGTTTTGAATCTATTAAATCAGTGGATGATTTTGTATCTTCACCTTCCGGAATGGAAAAGCTGGATTCTATTTGTATGCAACTTATTGTCATCGGTGAAAGTATTAAGAACATTGATAAAGTAACTGGAAAGAGATTGTTATTAAAATACCCTGAAATTGAATGGAAAAAGTCATGGGATTGCGCGATATTATTACGCATCATTATATCGATATTAATGCGGATGCGATTTATAATGTTTGTCAGTATAAGATTCAACCTTTATTAATAACGATAAATAAAATTCTTACAGAACTATAAAATATCTGTTTCATATTTTAAAAAACTCATAGAAAATATATCTATTGAGAATGTTACTTAATTCGTTTTCGGTTAAATCTTAATAATAATATCATATATATCCATTCCATATTACATTTCCAAAGCTTTAAAGATAAGAAAAAAAACATCATATAGTAAAATATATTATTGAAATATATTAAAAATTTAATTTAATTGACGTGAAAATAATTGCTACAAATTTGGAGCGGGAAAGAAATAAAAATCAAATACAGGGAGTAAAAAATGAAAAAGTTTAAAAAAGTTACCCTGGATGGTAATACTGCAGCAACTCATGTTGCTTATGCATTCAGTGAAGTAGCGGCAATTTACCCTATCACTCCATCTTCAGCGATGGGAGAAATGGCAGACGCCTGGGCTGCCAATGACAGGAAGAATGTTTACGGACAGGCAGTAGATGTAATCGAGATGCAATCTGAAGCCGGTGCTTCCGGTGCAGTGCATGGTTCACTTTCTGCCGGAGCTTTCACAACTACTTTCACAGCATCGCAGGGTCTCATGCTCATGCTTCCCAACATGCATAAAATAGCGGGGGAGATGCTGCCCACGGTTTTCCATGTTTCGGCTCGTTCTCTTGCTGTGCAGTCGCTTTCTATCTTTGGAGATCATTCCGATGTGATGAGTGCACGTAACACCGGTTTTGGTCTGATGGCAGAAGGTTCTATCCAGGAAATAATGGATCTGGCAGTTGTTTCTCATCTTGCCACATTAAAATCTAAAGTGCCGTTCCTGAACTTCTTTGATGGATTCCGAAACTCACATGAAATTCAGAAAATCGAGGTAATTGATTATGACACAATGAAGGAAATGGTGGAAATGCAGTATGTGGAAGATTTCCGCGGTAGAGCCATGAACCCGGAAAGACCTCAGGTAAAAGTGGGTGCTCAGAATCCTGATGTGTATTTCCAGGGCAGGGAAACAGTAAATAAATATTATGATGTAACTCCCGGCATCGTGCAGGAATACATGGATAAACTGGCAAAAGTTATCGGACGTCAGTATCACCTGTTCGATTATGTTGGTGCTCCCGATGCGGAAAAGATCATCATTGCTATGGGAACCGGTATTGAAACAATCGAAGAAACCATTAACTACTTGAATAAAAAAGGTGAAAAACTCGGTCTTATCAAGGTTCGTCTTTATCGTCCGTTCTCTGTAAAAGCATTTATAGATGCAATTCCAAAAAGCGTTAAGAAGATAGCAGTTCTGGACAGAACAAAAGAATGCGGCTCGGTCGGTGAACCGCTTTATCTGGACGTTGTAGCTACTCTTAAAGATAGAAAAGACCTCACTATCATCGGTGGACGTTACGGGCTTTCTTCCAAGGAATTCACTCCTTCCATGATAAAAGCAGTTTACGATCATCTTGATGGAGCCTGCACACATAACTTTACTGTGGGTATAAATGATGATGTTACCAATCTTTCACTTTCTATAAAAGAAGAAGTAGATTCTACTCCTCCGGGAACGATCAACTGCAAATTCTGGGGGCTGGGAGCCGATGGAACAGTAGGCGCTAACAAGAACTCCATCAAGATAATTGGAGATAACACCGATATGTATGCTCAGGGATATTTCCAGTATGATTCCAAGAAATCGGGTGGTATCACACGTTCTCATCTTCGTTTCGGGAAAAGTCCTATCCAGTCGGAATATCTCGTTATAAATGCAGATTTCATCGGCTGTCATAACCAGGCGTTCATCGGGCGTTACGACATTCTGGAAGGGATCAAGGATAACGGTGTTTTCCTGCTTAATTCTAATTGGGATCAAGATGAAGTTTTCGAGAACTTTACATTAGATATGCAGAAAAATATAATCAATAAGAAGATAAGGCTTTATAATATAAATGCGCTAAAGATAGCTAATAAAGTAGGTCTGGGCAATCGCATCAACACAGTGATGCAGACTGCTTTCTTCCTTATTTCCGGTGTGCTGGAAAGGGATGCTGCCATCAAGATGATCAAGGAAGCTATCGAGAAATCATTTATGAAAAAAGGTCGGAATGTTGTAGAAATGAACTGGAAGGCTGTGGATATGACCAATGAAGCATTGGTGGAAATTCCCGTACCAAAAGAAGTCCCTGCCAAACATGCAGAATTAAGAAAACTGGTTCCAGATGATTCGGTTGGTTTCGTTAAGAATGTAGTTGAAAAGATCATGAGAGAAAAAGGTGATGAAATACCGGTTTCAGATATGCCGTTCGATGGATTTGTTCCATCTGCAACAACCAGGTTGGAAAAGCGCGGTGTGGCTCCATTCGTTCCTCACTGGATACCGGAAAACTGCATTCAGTGTAATCAGTGTGCTCTGGTGTGTCCGCATGCAGCTATCCGACCTAAATTGATAAAAGAAGAAGACCTGAAAAACGCACCTGAAAGCTTTGGAACCCTGGATGCCATGGGTAAGGATAAAGGTGAATACAGGTACAAGATACAAATCTATATAGAAGATTGCGTAAGCTGTAGAAATTGTGTGGTAGAATGTCCGAAAGAAGCATTGGAGATGAAACCTATCGAAGAGGAAAGAAAGGCGGGAGAATCTGTAAATGCAATGTTCTTTGATGCTCTTCCCAATGATGTTCTGGGTTCAAACAGCGAAACTACCATCAAAGGAAGCCAGTTCAAGCAGCCGCTTATGGAATTCTCCGGCGCTTGTGCAGGATGCGGTGAAACTCCTTATGTAAAACTTATCACACAACTCTTCGGAGATAGAATGATCGTGGCAAATGCTACAGGCTGCTCTTCCATCTGGGGTGCAACTTTCCCCACCATTCCATACTGCAAGAATAAAGACGGTCACGGTCCCACCTGGGCAAATAGTCTCTTTGAAGATAATGCGGAATACGGTTTTGGAATGAGTCTGGCTGTAGCAGCGAATAGAAGACAGTTGAAAACTACTGTAGAATTACTTTTGAAAAAAGATATTTCCGAAGATCTGAAAGAAGCTTTGCAGTTTGCACTAAATAACTGGAGAAGCAAAGAAGCTGATGCCAGGGAAAACGTAAAAAATATTAAAGAACTGATAGAGTTGGAACTGTTAACACCTTGCAGTGATGAAAGAAAAGCCCTTATTAGAAAAGTAATGGAACTAAAAAATTACTTCATAGAAAAATCTGTCTGGGCGTTCGGTGGTGACGGCTGGGCTTATGATATTGGTTACGGTGGTGTGGATCACGTAATGGCTTCAGGTAAAAATATGAATATCCTGGTATTGGATACGGAAGTTTATTCCAATACAGGCGGACAGGCTTCCAAGGCGACTCCGCTGGGTTCGGTAGCAAAATTTGCCGAAGCAGGTAAAAATACCGTCAAGAAAGACCTGGGAATGATGTTGATGAGTTACGGTTATGTTTATGTGGCTTCCATCGCCATGGGTGCAAACAAAGTTCAGGCACTCAAGGCAATTCGCGAAGCAGAAGCCTACGACGGACCTTCCATCATTATTGCTTATGCACCATGCATCAATCACGGGTTCGATATGACATATACTCAGCAGGAAGAGAAAAAAGCTGTTGACAGCGGTTATTGGATGCTTTACAGGTATAACCCCGATTTGAAGAAAGAAGGCAAGAATCCGTTCATCCTTGATTCCAGGGAACCTACTATTCCTGTTGTGGATTTCCTGAAAGGTGAAACACGTTATACTTCGCTGGAAAGAACATTCCCGGATAGAGTGGAAGGCTTCCGAACAGAATTCGACAAATACGCCAGGGAACGTTACGATAGATATAAGAAAATGGCGGAATAATAATTAAGCCGCAGATGGTTTTGAACCCTTTGCAGTTTCCCTTTGTCAAAGGGAAAACGTAGATAAGCAAGGAGATTTCGAAACGCTGAAGAACGCGGATAGAAGCTGGTGATTCAACCTTCCAGATTTTCAAAATCTGGAAGGTTTTTTGTTAACTTTCCGAAACCTATCTTCTATGGAAGTTCTGATAAAAGAGATTTCGGAAAGTTGCAGATTCTTTAACAATTATTCATAAATCATTTGACCGGAAATAGCTGTTATCATTTATATATTTTATATATTTATTAGAAGGGAAATATAATGAAAGAAATAACATTCAAACCAATCGGAATAATCCATTCACCTTTTAAAGAACCGGTAGGAATGCCTATCCAACCGGCAGGAGCAAAAGGGATAAAAGGAACTATTGAGATATTTGATGAATTTAAAGATGGGTTAAAAGACCTGGATGGTTTTTCTCATATTGTGCTGCTCTTTCATTTCCATCTTTCAAAAAGTTTCAAGTTGCTGGTTCATCCATATATGGAAGATAAAATAAGAGGTGTTTTTGCCACCCGCGCTCCGCGACGTCCAAACCAGATCGGAATGTCGATAGTTCGGCTGGAGAAGGTAGAAAAGAACATTGTTTACATTTCTAATGTTGACATCATAGACGGAACTCCGCTTTTGGATATCAAACCGTTAGTGCCCGGGTTCGATTGTTTTGATATAAACAATGATTCAAAGATCGGATGGTTGAAAAAAAGAGTGGAAAATGCAGAGAAACACAGGTCAGATGAAAGATTTCAATAGTAAAAGAGATTATTTTTTGTCTTTTTCTTTCAACTGATCTTTTGATAAAAAAAAGGAAAGTTTAAGCTACAGAAACTTTCCGAAAGCTACGTAAAAGATTTTTCTTTGTATGAGATTTCGGAAAGTATCCCTACTCGAAGTGGAAAGAAATACAAAATGGGAAAAATAAAGATTTTATCGGAAGAAGTTGCAAACCGCATCGCTGCGGGTGAAGTGATCGAAAGACCCGTCTCTGTAGTTAAGGAACTGGTAGAGAATTCTATCGATGCAGATTCTTCTAAAATAACGATTACAATAGAAGATGGCGGAAAAAGGCTTATCCGGGTTAACGATAATGGCTGCGGTATGAGTGAAGACGATGCTCTTCAATGTTTTGAACGTCATGCTACCAGCAAGATACGAACGGTTACGGACATCTTTAGTATTTCGTCTCTGGGTTTTCGAGGCGAAGCACTTTCCAGTATTGCTTCCGTTAGTCAATTGACCTTGGTAACCAGAGATAAAGAGAGTGACACTGCATCGAAAGTAGAATTCAATTCAGGCAGGCTGGTAGATTTTTCCCGGGTTTCTTCAAATGCAGGAACAACTGTAACCGTAAGGAAAATATTCAGTAACATTCCGGCACGTAAGAAGTTCCTGAAATCGACCCAGGTGGAGTTCAAGCACATTCTAAATTACATTCATTATCAATCGATCCTCTATCCCGGCATTCATTTCAAGTTTATTTCCGATGGAAGGGAAAAGCTGAACTATCCTGCTGTGAAAAATGTTGATGAACGCCTGCAGGCTGTTTTTGGCAGCAATTTCCTGAAACAGGACCTGATAAAGTTAAATGCCGAAAACGACAGGATAAAGTTGAACGGATACATAAGCGGGTTGGAAGAGGATTCCGTTGGATTTGCAGATTATAGATACATTTTCGTGAACGGCAGGTTCATTAAAGATAAGATCATTTTTCACAGCATCAAATCTGCATACGAACCATTTATAAAGAAACTACGACTATTCCAGCAGGGAAAGACACCTCCGTATATTTTATTTTTGAATATCGAACCGAGCCAGGTAGATTTCAATGTTCATCCGGCAAAGATGGAAATCCGTTTCGGTGATCCCGGAGCAATTCACAGTTTTGTGAAAACCTCCATTACCAATTCTTTATTAAAATATGAAGAAGAACGATTCGAGCAGATAAAATCCAAACTCTCTTCAACAATAAAAACCGGAAAAGTAACAAAATTAGAATCAAGAATATTTGAGAAAAGAACAGATAAAAAACGATTCAGTGAAGTTAAAAAGGAATTGAAACAAATATATCAACCTGATATTTTCAGGAAAAAGACACTCACTGAAAAACAGATTGAAGATAGTGTATTACAGCAAAAAACCAACCTTTTTCTACGTCCGGAAGAAGATGTGATAAATCCGTGGCAGCTCCATCAAAGTTACATTTTTGTGCAGGTAGAAGATGGGTTGATGATAATCGATCAGCATGCAGCGCATGAACGGATAATCTATGAAAAGATACTTCACCGCATACACGGTGCTCCTGCTTCTACCCAGAAACTGCTTTTCCCGATAGTCATCGATCTTCCGCCGCATCTCAGTCAGGTAATTCCTCAACTTATTTCCGAGAACCTGGAAATTTTCGATAAAGCAGGATTCACGATCAAAACATTCAGCGGGAATGCGATCGTGATAGATGAAATTCCCATTGAACTGGAAGATTGGGATGGGGGAGAGATATTTATAGAAATTATCAAACAACTCGAAGAAGAATTTGAAGAAACCGAAGATTTTCGCGATAGCATTTCGAAGTCGGTTGCCTGTAAAGCCGCTATCAAGGCAGGAAAGAAGATGAACAAAAAAGAGATGCTGGCACTGATAAACGACCTCTTTGCCTGTGAAGTTCCTTACTACTGTCCCCACGGTAGACCCCTTATAATCAAGATGCCTTTGAGTGATTTCGAGAAAAAGTTTAAAAGGATATGATCCCGGTAATAATCATTCAGGGACCCACTGCTGTTGGGAAAAGCGCCCTTGCTTTAAAGCTTGCAGAGGAATTGAATTCCGAGATAATATCTGCAGATTCACGGCAGGTTTATAAATTATTGAATATTGGTACTGCAAAACCTTCACAAGAAGAACAGGAAAAGATCAAACATCACTTGATAGATATCGTCTATCCAAACCAGGAGTACAGTGCGGGAGATTTTGCAAAAGATGCTCTTCAAATTATCAAGCATCTGAACAAACAGAAAAAGATGCCAATTATTGTGGGTGGTACGGGATTCTATATCAAATCTCTGGTGGAAGGGATATTTGATGCACCGCAGATCCCACCGGAAATTCGAGTAAACCTAAAACAAACTGCTATCGAAAAAGGTTCTGAATTTCTATATAAACGTTTAAAAAAGATCGATCCTGAATCTGCAGAACGTATAGATCCAAACGATCTGAACAGGATCAGCCGTGCATTGGAAGTTTATGAAGCCACCGGTAAAACCATCACACAGCACTGGCAGCAACAGCCTTCCGGTAAGAAGATCATTCAAGCTTTTAATATTTTTATCTCCGATGATAGGAACGCTCTTTATGAAAGGATAAATAAGCGAGTAGATTCAATATTGGAAAAAGGGCTTCTACAAGAGATGAACAAACTTCTGAAAATGGGTTACGGAGAAAATGATCCCGGAATGAACACAGTTGGCTACAAAGAACTTTTTCCATTTTTTTCCAAAGAGAAAAAGCTGGAAGATTGCATCGAAGAAATAAAGAAGCACACCCGAAATTATGCCAAAAGACAATTCACCTGGTTCAGGAAAATAGATTTTGATTTGACATTAGAGGTAAATAGGATTACTTTTTTAAATGTCTTGGAGAAGATATTAGAGTTTTATAAAATATATTCAGATTGGAGTTGGAATGATCATTGCCAGGGTAAATAATTATGAAATAACTGAAAATGAGTATCAGGCAGAATTGAAGCAGGTTCTTACCAAACTTAAACTTGAGCAACCAAATGATAAAGCAAAAACAAGAGCACTCGAACAACTCATCGATGGTTGTCTTCTTCGTGAGGATGCAAAGAATTCCGATACGGAAATTTCGAATGAAGAAATAGAGAATGAGTTCGTTGAATTTATGCTGGGTTGGGATTCTGAAGAAGAATTTAAGGAAATGCTTGAAAACAACGATCTAAACGATGAGACAGTTAAAGAAAAAATAAAAAGTGAACTTCTAATAAAAAAATATGTTAATACATCCTTCTCACCGGATTGTCATATTTCAATCGATAAATTAAACGAAGTTTACCTGGAAAACAAAAATTCATTCAAAACAAAGGAAATAGTTAAAGCCTCTCATATACTTGTCAAAGGGAATTCGGAAGCAAGCTTAAAAAAAATAAATAAGATAAAAAAATC
Source organism: Candidatus Cloacimonadota bacterium (assembly GCA_030595905.1). Lineage (GTDB taxonomy): Bacteria > Cloacimonadota > Cloacimonadia > Cloacimonadales > TCS61 > JACNIV01. Next base: position 10,071 of record JAUVLE010000067.1, read on the forward strand.
AATTAAATGTACAGAAGATTTTAATAGAATTGCTTTAGAATGTTCCGATTGCCCGAGTGGCTATCAATGTGGAGACCTGGGGTATTTTACTCGCGGGAAAATGGTTAAAGAATTTGAAGATGTTGCCTTTGGCTTAAAAGTGAATCAAATAAGTGAACCTGTTAAAACTGAATTCGGATACCATATTATTTTTAAAACAGATCATAAAAAAAGCAAAATAGCAGATTTGAATGAAGTTAAAGATGCACTAAAAGAAAGGCTTCAGCAGATAGACTCTGAACTCAGACTCATTCGTCATATAAAGGAATTGAGAAGCAAAGCAGAGATCATTATAAATAGAGAATTGCTGTAAAATATCGTTTGAAGGAGTAAGTAATGGCAGATCTGGGAATAAATATAGATCACGTTGCAACGATCAGGCAGGCAAGATTAGGAATTGAACCTGAACCAGTTCAAGCTGCAGCTATTGCAGAACAGAACGGAGCAGACCAGATAACAATTCATCTGCGGGAAGATAGAAGACATATCCAGGAAAGAGACCTGTATATCCTGCGGGAAACTATTCAAACCCGGCTCAACCTGGAAATGGCTGCTACCATAGAGATGATACGAATTGCCAGAAACGTGAAGCCGGATACGGTAACTCTGGTGCCGGAGAATAGAGAAGAGTTGACAACCGAAGGTGGACTGAAACTGATAAAAACGCATAAAAAACAGATAAATGAATTGAAAGAAGTGGGAATCGAAGTGAGTGTGTTCATCGAACCGGATCCTGATATGATATTAATGGCAAAAGATATAGGTGCCGATGCAGTTGAGATCCACACAGGTAAATATGCGAACCTGAAAGATAAAATCGAAATAGAAAAAGAATTAAAAAGAATTTACGAAGCAGCAAAAATAATCAAGGAAACCGGAATGAGAATCGTTGCCGGGCATGGATTAAACTATCACAACATTCAAAAACTGGTTGAGATGAACATTTTCGAGGAATATAATATCGGGCACAGCATTCTTGCCCGGGCTGTTTTCACCGGGCTGGCAGAAGCGGTTTATGAGATGAAGATGTTGATTAATTCCTGATAAAATAGCCACTGAGTACACGGAGAACACAGAGAGAAAAATTAGCAACGAACAAAACGAAAAAAAAACTATTTTAATCCAAATCGGAAACTTTTGAAACAGGTCCTTTGAAAGTTACATCTTCAAATTCTCTGAAATGAGCTTTGCCGCATTTGATTTTTTGAGATTCACTTTTTCGCAATTGTTGTCCTTCAGATTTTGTCTCTGCAACGAAATAGATTTTTGTTTCATTCTTCTTGATCAATGCCCAATCGGGATTATATTTTCCGATGGGTGTTTTAACCTAAATAATGCAGTAGAAATCAGATATTTATTTCAAATAATTATTACACAAAAGAACCCAAATAAATAACCCCATCGTTTATGGTGGGGAGAATAACCGAAAAAATGAGTTTGTACGCCGTTCACGGCGTTCTTAAAGTAAGTTTTATAACGACGTAAACTTATCTTTCATCCATTTCCTTATTCTCCGCCGTAAACGACGGAGCTATTGAATAATTTCCCTACAAAATTCCATATAATTGGAAGTATTGGTTTGGGTCGAATTTTAATTTCATAATTAATTATTTATTTGGTTGGAAAAATCAAACATCAAATGATAAAGTTTAAATAATGATTTTTTATTATCATTATGAATAGAAAAATACTGATATTCAAAATTTTCAATAAACGAAGCTTTTTTTATTATAGCCTTTGTATTTGCTTTAGGAAATTGATTTGTAAGTAATGTGTTAATATTTTCAATATTTTGTTCAATTTTCATATCCTCAACTACAAAACCTATCATTCCGTTTACTCTGTAATATATTGAATATTTGCCGTTTACAAAACGCATAATACCTTCTTTAATATATTCTGCATTAAGACCTGAAATACCAATTAGATTTTGGTTGTTAAGACGCTTACATTCAATTATATAATAAGCAGCTTGAATCTGAAATGTATCTTGAGTTATTACTCTAATATCAGTTCTTCCAAGAGTATTATCTTCAAGCGTTTCTCTATCAAATTGATAATCTAAAAGTCCTATTTCTCTGCGTATTTCATCATTCTTTAAAAATTGAAATAACAGTATATCTCGTATATAGTTCTCATCATTTGGCACTTTCACATCATTTTTTATCATCATTTGATAACATAAGGTAATTTTACATAGAATTATTTCAAATTCTTGATCATAAAATATCGAGTTATATTCGAAAGGAGAAGCATCAATTTCTTTATACATAATTTGCCTTCCTTCCTGACTTCAATATTGCATCGACAAATTCATTTAAATCAAAATATGCTATTGCTTTATGCCATTGATTTTTTTCATTTGGTTTGATAATGTAAAAAGATTTCCTTTCAAAACCTCTAATATCTTTTTGTAAAAATAATTGATCAGTTATCTTACCGTAACCGAGAGAAGATATTTTTGATAATATCTCCAAATTTTCATTTTTCTTCCATAAGATTTGACCTTCCGATTTTGATGGTTTAGAAATTACATTAAAAAACATCCCAATGATATGATTTGACCACCATATTTCCACTTCAAAGAAACTACCTTCTTTATTGTAAACTTTACTGAAACGAGAAATAAAAATTTGTACGTATTCTTCTAAAATATCACTTTCATACTTAATTGGAGCAAACAGATTTTCTTCATATCCTTTATGACGCATTATCAGGGGAATTGTAATATCTGTTGCATAATCGATAAGAGACTTTTCTTGTTCATTTATTTGAAAATCATTTAAAATCTTATTATTAAGTTGTTTAATTAATTTATTCAATTTAGTTTCAATATCTTCTGTTTCTGCATCAAATGTTGTTTTCTGTTTCATCTGATTGATTTCTTTTTTTATGTTTTCGATTTGTGAAACAATATCAGGAGTATCTGTATTATAAACGAATGGAAATGAGAATTTTTCTTTCTTATCGTGAGCTTCTTCTCTTTCAATTCCAGTTGAAGATCCAATTTGTAAAATGAAATATGAAAATAGATTAGAATTTAAAAGAGCACATATAACTCGAAGTAAATCAATGTTATTATTATTAATTGATTTTATTGAAGTTATTGAACTTGTAAACACAATATTTTTATAAGAAATTGATAAATTACATTGTAACTTTTTATTTAATCCTCCAGTTAATAAAATTGAAATTGGTCTAAACAAATTGATATTAGGTTTACCGGAT
>JAUVLE010000122.1 GCA_030595905.1 Candidatus Cloacimonadota bacterium
GAAACTGTTTTGATTTTATTTGCCGGAATTGCAGGATGTAATTTTGCTCTGAAAAGAATCTCGGCAACATAGATATTTCCTAAACCGGCAATAACTGTTTGATCAAGAAGAACATTTTTGATGGGTGCTTTTCTGTTTTTAAGTTTATTCTTCAAATATTCTGCATCGAATTCATCTGATAATGGTTCGATTCCTAATTTCTGCAACGCATTAATTATTTCATTATTATTAACAATCTGAATTTTACCAAAAGTTCTAACATCATCAAATATCAATTTAGTTTTATCTGAGAATATTATTTCTGCTCGTGAATGGGAAGAAGTATTATTCAGATCTTTTTCAAATATCAATTTTCCTGTCATCCTAAGATTAACAATCAATTTTAAATCTTTTGATGTTTTTATAATGATATATTTTCCTCTTCGTTCGATACTTTTGATTTTGCCAAATTCACATATTTTTAAGCCTTTTTCAAATACCAATGTTCCTTGTCTTTTTTCAATAATTGAAGAAATGGTTTTAGAAATTACTATTCGGTTTAATCCATTAATAATAGTTTGAACTTCAGGTAATTCAGGCATTTATCAGGCTCCAGCCTTCACTAAACAATTTTTACAAATCCCCTTCAAATTAATATGATGTTCCAATACTTTATGACCTTCTATTTCTTCATTTTTTAAACATTCAAAAGTCTTTGAAATATCATATATCCTTCCGCATTTAAAACATTTGAAATGAATATGCGGCTCCGTGTTGTATTCATATCTTACTTCATTTTCAAAAATAGAGAGAGCCACCAGGATACCTTTTTCCGTAAAGGTTTTCAAAGTATTATAAACTGTAGTTTTCGAAAGTGTGGGTATTTCATCCATCAATGCTTGATAGACCATATCTGCCGTGGGATGGGTTTTGAAATTATGCAGATATTCTAATATTTTAATCCTTTGCAGAGATGGCGGGATGCCGTGTTCTTTTAAAAGCTCTTTAAAATTAATCATAAATCCGACTTTGTTACAATTACTAATTTGTAACGGTTACAAATTAATATTGTTTTCAAATCACGCAACTTTTTTTACTATTTATTTGAAAAATTAATATTAAACTTTAGTTTTATAAACGTAAAACTCAGTTTATTCCAGAGCATTTGATTTACTTTTTTATATTTTTGAACTCTTCGGAAAGATACTGCCTTTTCTTTTCTGACATTTATTTGTTCTTAAAATACAACCGCTGATGCTGTGCTAGTGGAGGTTTATTCATTACTTGTAATTTCTCGTGACAAAAAATAATAGGAAACACATTTTTTGGACAATTATTTTTAGCCATTGCCTTTTTAAGTTTTTCAAGTGCAATATCATATATTTCTTGTGTTTTACAAACAATTAAGCCAATAAATGCAATGTCATCAATTGTTACATTTGTATACTTTTTAGACTCGATTAATAATTCTTTTGCTACTTTGAGTTTTTTTACAATTTTCACATAATCCTTTTTGGCATCATTTGATATTTTTCCAGGAGAATTATCTCTTATGTATTTTAATTCAATAGCAACTGCCATTCCATCATGAAAAAAGCCTTTATTAGGATAATTCTCAACCATCTCTAATGTTTTAATATCAATATTTTTTGGCTTACAAACGGTTAAGTCTACACGAAATCCACTATTTTGACATGGTTTAAACCAAGTTACTTGAGAATGAACATATCCAGATTTCCACCCATTTGTTTTGGTTTCTTCTAAACTACTAAACAATGAAGATTCTGTCAGATGTTTATAAAGATGACATTCTAAATCTCCCTCAGTTAATATAAGTCCTTTGTTATTAGAAAATTCTTTCTGAATTTTTCTAATAACATTTATAATTTCTTTAGTCCAAATAGTTACTTCTTTATTCATATGCATCCACGCAATTTATTGCGGGGATTTCATTTAGTATTTTCTTTCTTTTCCTTCTTCGTCCCGGCAATAATGGCAGCGGGAAAGAGTATTACATAAGCAATTATCAGTAAGATCGGGGATATGGTCTTATCGCCTGTTCCCATAATAATGTAACCGGCTATGGTAACAATAATGGCTGCTATCAGCAGGATGGCGTTAAATTTATTAAAAACGAATTTCATATCTTTACTCCTTAAAATATTTTCCCAGTATCTTGCGGGATATTTCCACAGCATCGTCATCGTTGGCAAGTTCAATCGCCTGCTTCAGGTATTTTTTTGCCTGCTCTTTCTTATCGAGTTTCAAGAATATTTCTCCGAGGTGATAAGCGATCTCGCTGTTTTCGATTTTTTTCGTTAATGGAATTTTCATTGCTTTCATCGCTTTCTTCGTTTCTCCCATCTTAAAATACAACCATGCCAGGCTGTCCCATATCATCTCATTTTCCGGATCGATATCCAGGGCTTTTATCAGTAATGTTTCCGCATAGCTATATTTTTGTTCCATATTATTTTTTGCTATCAGGTAGCCGAGGGCATTAAGAATATCCGCATCATTGGGAAAGAGCTCACTCCTTTTTCCAGCATGGAGACAAGGTTTTCGATAGAATCGTATTTTTCTGCCAGGAAAGAATACCTGATAAAAGTTGAAATATGCGGAGTCGGGTTATTCCGGATTTCATTTTTTAATATAGAAAAAGATAAAGAATCATTTTCCACGATCAACATACCTGCAATGATCTCGTTAGAAGTGAATTCGGTAATTTCGGATTCTTCCAGCAGCTCTTTTGCCTTTTGTAGATTCAGAGAATTTTGTAAATACATGGCAGCAGTAATAATGAGTAATTCGTTTTCCTTCAAAAAATCTAAAGAGAGATTATCCAGATGTTTCAATGCTTCTTCTTTTTCTTCCAGCCGGGTATAGAAGATTCCCAACAGGTAATCTGCTGATTCTTTATTTTCAGTTTGCTCATAGAGAAGTTCAAATGTATTTTTTAATTTGTTCTTCTCTTCATCGGCTTCAATCTTATATTCCAGCATAAGATTACGGAGAATATTCACATCATTACATTTTATAAAATACTCGACCGCTTTTTCTTCTTCTTTTATATCCATAAATAATTTGCCGAAATAAGAATAAAAAGAAGGTTTCACATCTTTAGGCATATTATTTATTTCTTCGATCTTTCTACCTGCCCTGATCCCAATTTCTACATTATCCAAATGAATAGCAGAAAAGAAAAGGAACTTGAGTATTTCGGTTGTATTTACTTTGAAACACAGATCTTTATTTTCGATAACTTTCTCATATTGTCTTGTGGTATAATATTTTCCTATCAGGAATGTTTTCAAAGGATCGGAAACATCTTTATTTTCATCTATTCTTTCCTGGATAAGTTCGAGTATTCTATCTCTATTTCCAAGTTTTTCGTGGGCAGTAAGCAGGGAAGTAAGTGTTTTTTCATCATTCCATTTTGCATAAACCTGTTTGTAAATATCCAATCCTTTCCGGGCATCGATGTCACTTATCAATTTTGCAATCTGGAGAAGTTTTTCTTTTTTTTCCCATGAAAATTCCAGAGCTTTTTCCAAAAGTTTCTGATCTGCCGGCGGATAAAACTTTTCCTGGAAGATGTAATATGCAATAAGGTTATTTATAGAAGGTTTGGTCTTGATCGCCAGTTTATAGAATTTTTTTGCTTTTTTGGGATTTTCGTCCAGACTATAAATTTCTGCCAGAACCGAAAGTATTTTTTCAGAATACAGCTTTCTTGAATAATAATCCTCTCCGAGTTGAATGACCATATCTCTGTATTCGGCATCAAAGAAAGCTTTTAATCCCAATATTTCCAGAAGTTTTTCTTTGATATAAATATTATCCGGAGCGGAGATGTCTGCTTTTTTCAGGTATATTATTGCTGCTTCTACATCATTCTGCTGCATGGCTATCTCTGCAAAAGAGAAGTAATTTACCGAAGCTTTATTAACTACAGAATCATCATTATAGTCTTGTGATATTTTGTTAACAGAGCATCCGGTCAAAAGCGTTAGAAGGATCAGGTATGAAATAAATTTAGTCATATTTTGTTATTAGAAAGTCATATTGTAAAGAAGGGTCAGTGTTCTATCACTGCCTTGCGTATCATCATTATTTTGCAGAAGGTCATAAAATGATAATTTCAGCACAAGATTTTCGGAAAAATGTACATCAAAAGAGGTATTCAGGTAACCTCTGCCGTTTACCGTTTCGCCTACATTATCATTCCAGGCAGCATCATATTCCACAACAAAAACTATCATATCACCGATGGTTTTATCTAATCCGGCAAAAAGGCTGATCCCTTCGTCGCCATCGTCTATTTCCAGACTGTAGTTAGCTCCAAAATGAAACCCTAAATTTCCCAGGAAAAAATAGTTCTTGCTTGCCGTGGCAAAGATACCTTTAGATTTAATATCATAACGTTTATCACCTTCGTGATAGTCTCCATGTCCCTGAGAATCATAGCCAAAAGCAATTGCCGGCATTTGTGATGTTTCATCGATAATTCGCAGTTTGGCATTAAATTCAACTCTATCATGCCATTTTGGTGTTTTATTGCCCACCACTTCTTCTGCTCCATAATTTACTCCGAACATAAATCTGGGAAACAAACCAACTTTCGCACCGATGATCAAGCCATTGTTTTTATAAAGCTTACCGGATATTTCTGCTTCTCCTTTTTGCAGGATACCCGCTGTGGGTGAGTCTATTAAAGTATTCATTTCGTATGCAAGAACGATACCCGATAACAATAATGCTGCTAAAATAAAATAAAGCTTTTTCATAATATTCTCCCTATTTTCTTACCACAAAGACACTAAGGCACCAAGAACAAATGTTAATATTTTCTGTGTTTTCTGTCTTTGAGTTTTGGTTTCTATTTTTTTCATGACCTTTTATAGATTATGATAAACAACCTAATTTCCTTTTATTTCCAAGGTTCTACTAATTATTTCTAATTCTATTAAACCGGAGAGTTTGTATCCTTCCGGAAAATAGACCGAGTTATCGATAAGAAACGCCGTTTTAGTTTGTTCATCGTAGACCGCAAAGCTCTGGAAAGCGCCGCCAACTGCATGTTTCATATTCTGCCACCTTCCGGATAATTTCCAGCATCGATATTTACCGAGTTTCGATCTCTCCACTCTTACGTCTTTATCTTTAAATTCATCTTCATCGTAATATTTCCAGGCTATTTCTGCTCTTGTTTTTTTTATCCATTCTTTTCCCACCCGATCTTCATCCATGTTTTCGTGGTAAACAGAAATATACCTGTCAGGACTGTTTCTTAGACGAGCAAGAAACGAAATAAAATTATTTTCCATATCTTTTTTGTAAAGGACATAATTCTTTGGTATCTTAAGTTCCCATGGAAAAGCGGAGAAGCTGTTTGAAACGAAAACATCATATTTGTAAATTTGTCTAAAAATTCGTTCATACAGTTTATCTTGAAAAAGTTCAAATGTTTTCGCTGCTTGCAGTATATTTAATTTCAAGAGGTTTTCTTCACTGCTTCCAACCATGAAAAGAACAAACTGGTCATTTGCCCAGATATTTTCTTTGGGATACATTCCCACAAGGTCGGCATTTATTTCTTCCTTTATCTGTTCTCCCATTATTTCCTTAATATAAGAAGAAACCTTTTCGTCAGATTGAATATCTGCCATAAAAATAAGATTATTGAATTTATAAAATTGTTCCATTTCATCGATGGGAACATGTTTCACTTCAAAATATTTTTCATTTTCCGTTGTAAACAGGAATCTTTCCAGATTTTTTTTCAAAGGTTGTTCGGCATATTTCCACACGTTTTTATCTGCGAAAACATAAATAGTTTGCTTATGACCCCATGACATTGGTTTTCTCGGGTCTATTTTTTTCCCGGAAGCATGAGATTTGTTATCATTTCCGGAACAACCAATAAAAAAAATTATCAGGATAGATAATCCGATTATTTTCCTATTCATGATTTTTTCACCTGTTTTATTTTAGAAATAAAAATAATACCGGATAAAATTGTGATGAAAGCTATGATCCAGAAAGCAATGTTAAATCCATTTTTTATTTGATCGTAATAAATTCCAATCCATTTTGAAATAATAGAATGATAAACAAGTGCTGTAATTGTTCCCGTCATCTGAAGTATGGTTTTTAATTTTCCCCAGATATTTGCAGCGATAAAAACACCTTTTTTGGCATATAAATTCCTGAGTAAGGTAATCGATATTTCTCTGAACAGAATGATATAAACAATGTAAATACTGATAAACTTGATAGGTTCAAGTGCAATTGAAAAAAGGGCAGACATCACCAGGATCTTGTCTGCAAGAGGGTCCATAAACTTACCGAAATTTGTAATAACTTTGAATCGGCGTGCAAGCATGCCATCAAAAAAATCTGTGATACAGGCAACAATATAAACAATGGTTGCCCAGAGTAGATGGTGTTCGAATTTACAGATAAATGAAAGCCAGATAAATACGGGAACAAGACCAATGCGGATGAGCGTTAAAAAATTTGGGATATGTCTTTTCATCAGATGTTTTTTCCTAATGATATTCTGGCGATAAGTGTACTAAAAAGCATGGCTGCAAATTCAATTCCAAATAACCTGTAATCTATTTCTATCCGGAGATATTGAAAATAGAGCGCAGCAAAATAAACGATGAATACAAAGGCGACAGGGAATAGACCTGTCCACAGGGAATTTATCAGAAATTGTTTTCTCCTGATCTTTGGACTACCGCCGGATGTTCTGAATATTTTCCAGAATTCGTTGCTTTTCATTTCGAAGTGAATTCTTAAAAAAACCGTGATGAACAGTAAGAAGAAAAAAAATAATCCATTTCCGATCAGATAGGTTCGATGAAGCATTTTGATCTTCATCCGGCTTACAGCCCACGACGGAATGTCGTAATTCATAACTACATCCGGATAATTCAGGATTATTTTTTCAAGTTCGTCTTTTTGAACCGATTTAAACTTTTCACCATCGAAATAGATGCTCATCACATTGGGTAAAGCATATTTTTCCAGAATATTCTGTGCTCCATTCAATCCGTAATCTGTGATAATATTTTCTGAAACTGTCGAATCGCTTTCTACAATTACTTCTTTAATATAAGAACGTTCCGAGATATCCGAAGATAAAGAATCGAGAGAGTTCAAATCCATAGAGAAAAGGATCATCGGGATGCTGGATAAATTATTTTCGAAAACCTGCTTCTGATAATTATATCCTATATGGAAACAATTCCATCCCAGAATAATTAAAACGATTATTATTACTTGAAGAAAAATTCCTTTTTTCACGCTTTCTCCACTTTCCTGTCTTGAATTCGATAATACATATCGAAATTCTCCAGTTTGGTTTTGGAAGTTGCCACTATAGAAGAACCGCTGTTTATTGCAAACTCGCAAACATCGAATGCCTTCAATAGATTCTTTCCGTCAAAAAAATGATCGACGTCGTCTATCAAAATTATAGAAGGTAATTGAATTACTGCTCTGATAAGCTCGATAAACTTTTGAGACGAATAAGAAAGGTCTTTGACCTTAGATTGAATTTTCTTATGTAATCCTGCAACAAAGCATAATTCTATTATTTTCTTTTTAATATGTCCGGAGACTTTTGGAAGCGGCAGGATAATATTTTTCCATACGGTTTCATCAGGAAGCAGATGCGTAGTATTTTCCAGCAAAAAAGATTGTTTTTTCTTTTTATAGAAAGACAGCGGTTTCTCTTCGATAAGAATATTACCTTCAAATTTGGAAAAATCCCCATGAATCGATTTCAGAAAAAGAGTCTTTCCTGTTTCGTTATTTCCAAAAAAGAGTACCTTCTTTCCGCTACTCAATGATATTTCTTCTATCACCATCAGGCGTTCTTTTTCCAGGCTCAGTGCAAAATGCTCAATTTTAAGCATGAATAAGCTCCGCAATAAATATTTTCTTTTTATTCAAATCATTTTGAATAATTTTATCAGTGATTATTAGGTCAACTTTTTTTAAAAATTTTTCCAAATCTTTCTTCCTGAACAAAGGATAAAGTAGATATGCTTTTCCATTTGGAAGTAAGTTCCTTTTTACTGCTTTCAACATATCTTCCATACAACACATTATTTCATGACGCGAAATAGCACGTTCTTTATACGGACTTATTTTTCCCGAGCTTTTGGTAAAATAAGGAGGATTGGAAATGATAAGATCGCATTTCGGAACAGAAACATAATCCTTTATATCTGCTTTGATAAAGGTAACATCGACTTCTGTCAGGATAGCGTTTTCATTTGCGATTTCTACAAGATGGTCTTGAATATCGATGCCGGAAATATTCCATAATGGAAAGTGGTAAGCCAGCATGATGGAAATTATGCCGCCGCCGCAGCCGAGATCGAGAACATTTATTTTTTCTGTGTTATCCCGAAATCGATGACAAATGGTCTTTACAATGAATTCAACATCGGAAGAAACAGGCTGCCCGTGTTTATATTGATAGATCTTTTTCCCGAAAGGGAGTTCAACAGTAGCTTTCATTGGATCAGTTTTTATAATGCTGGAAGGTT
>JAUVLE010000309.1 GCA_030595905.1 Candidatus Cloacimonadota bacterium
TCCAAAATCGAAAGAAAAAAGAAGAAGAAAAATATGTGGTTTATACTGCTGAAAATGACAATGCTCCAATGCAGAAATTTATCGATCCGAATAATTGGGCAGAAGATGAAACACTTGCCTTTTTCAATGCAACGGAAGACGGAAAATTAGTTGCCTTCGGGAAATCGAAAGGCGGAGATGAAGCACCGGTTATTCATATTATGGAAGTAGAAAGCAGGAAAATATTGTCCGACAAAGTGAAGGGTTGGAGGCAATATCTATCTTCCTGGTTACCGGATAACAGCGGTTTTTATTATACTTGCAATCCACTCAAAGGAGAAGTTCCGGAAGGTGAAGAATATTTTTGGAATGCGACCTATTTGCACAAATTGGGAACCGATTCAAAGGAAGATATTAAAATCTGGTGGGATGATGAAGTTAAGGAAAAATGGAATCACTTATATCTCACAAATGATGACAAATATCTGATTCAAGCAAAAAGTATTTTCTATAAAGACGCTGTCTGGATCAAGGAATTCGGAAGCGATGATTTAAAAACGATTACAGATGATTTTAATGCGGAATATTCGGTTTCATATTTTGAAGGAAAACTGTATATTCTCACCAACAAGGACGCTCCCAATAGGAAAGTTTTTGTTACAAATGCAGAAAATCCGGGAAAGGAAAATTGGCAGGATTTTATTTCCGAAACAGAAAATAAGATCACGGATTTTGCGATTATCTGCGGAAAGATATATATTACTTATTTGAAAAATGTGCAAACTCACATAAATATCTTTGATCGGGATGGAAATTATTTGCGAGATGTTCCCTTGCCGATGCCCGGAACTGCAATGATCTACGGTAGGGAAGACGGACAAGATACCTGGATTTGGTTTTCTTCCTTTTCATATCCAGGAACAACTTTTTTATATAATTTTAAAAAAAATAAATTAGAAGAATTCTTCCGACCTCCGATAGATATTGATATCAAGAATATTCAAACTGAACAAGTTTGGTATAATTCCAAAGACGGCATTTCGATTCCAATGTTTCTGGTTCATCACAAAAAAATCAAACGAGATGGAAATAATCCTGTTCAACTTTACGGTTACGGTGGTTTTAATATTTCTTTGAAACCAAATTTCTCATTAGCTTATTCTTTTTGGATAAAAAATGGTGGAATTCTGGCGATCGCTAATCTGCGGGGTGGTGGTGAATTTGGCGAAAAATGGCATCAGGCGGGAATGAAAGAAAAGAAGCAAAATGTTTTTGATGATTTTATCGCGGCTGCGGAGTGGCTGATCGATAATAAATATACTTGTCCGGGAAAACTGGCTGTTAGTGGTGGGAGCAATGGCGGACTTCTCATCGGTGCAATCGTCACGCAACGACCGGATTTAATGAAAGCAGCATTATGTCAGGTTCCGCTTCTCGATATGATCCGCTATCATCATTCGAGCATTGCCAATATCTGGAAGGAAGAATACGGTAGTTCGGAAGATCCCGATGAATTCGATTATATTTTGAAATATTCACCTTATCACCAAGTGAAAAAAAATAAAAATTATCCGACAATGTTGATCACAACCGGAATAAACGATGCTCGTGTAGATCCGTTTCACGCCAGAAAATTTGCTGCTTTACTTCAAGAAAAGAATTCTTCCGAAAATCCGATATATCTTCTGGTGCTGGATTCATCCGGACACGGTGGTGGAACTACTCAATCAATTCAATTTGAACAATGGTCAGATTATTATGCGTTTTTAATGGATCAATTGGGAATGGATATCTGATTTGCTCACAGATTAAACGGATAAAAACTGAAATGTAGTGGTAGATCCGCGATCTGCCTGAATGAACTCTCTTGCTGTTCTCTCTTAACAGGCGAAACATGTTACCGACTTTCCGAATCTTCTTATGTAAGAAAAATTAGAAAAAAAGCTTCGGAAGGTTTAATGCAAACAGAAAAAACTATTGACAACAATCCCCTATTTAGTTATTTAGGCAACAGACTAAATACTTCAGGAATGGAGGAAGAGGTTAATGTTAAATGATAAAGTTTTCAAAGCTCTTTCGGATGCGAACAGGCGGAAGATAATAAGCCTTCTCAGAAAGAAGGATATGACTGCCGGTGAAATTGCAGAGCATTTTGATATTTCCAAACCTTCTATAAGCGAACATCTGAAGATCCTGAAAAATGCAGACCTGATAAGTTCGGAAAAAAACGGGCAGTTCATAACCTACTTTTTAAATTCTTCGGTCCTGGAAGATGTGATTACATATTTTATGGAGATTGTAAAATGAAAAAATTAGCAACGAACCAGTCTCCGCCGCCAGTTGCCGGATACGCCACGGCAGGCAAAACGAACAAAACAAACTATGAAAATAAAAAACAAAGGAGTCAACTATAAATAAGTTTTTCATCTGATTTGCAAATCAGAAGAAAAACAATAGATCTTTATAAGCTGGAATTTATAACAATTCCACTATATGTGAAGCAAGCACAAATAATCACGTTATGTGTATGTAAAAGA
>JAUVLE010000097.1 GCA_030595905.1 Candidatus Cloacimonadota bacterium
GAAGCACCCGGTCCGTCGATAGCTATAACAAAACGTTTTCTCATCCTTCCTCTTTCTAAAAACTATAGGATAAACTTATCATATTATCCTCAAATTTCAGATGTATTCTGTTCTTCTTTTCTTTGAAATTGAACAGGTGAGCATCAACATAGGCATCCATCATAGAAAGAAATACAACTGCTCCCAACCACCAGAGATCACTTTCCCTTTTGTAATAATAATCGAGGTAATCATTATAATATTCTTCACTACCGGAAATCTTATATTTATCATAATAATCTTCCGATTTGAAATGATGATATGCAGCGAATCCCAGAAGGGTTCCTTCCAATGCAAAAACAACACCGGATTTCACATAAGATTCATTATAAAATTGACCTCCGCCCGGGATAAAAAGAGAAAGCGCTACTGCTTTTAAAGGTTTCTTTACTTCTATCTCTTTTTCCTCTGCCGGAAGAATTGAAATTATCAGGATCAATGCTATTATGAATAAAATTTTACGCATTCTGCAATCTTTCCTTTATCATCCGGAAAAACAAGGGGATCATTATTTCGTGATGACCAACAAAATAATATCCTTTTCCACCTGTCGAAGTTGGACGTTGAACGATATTAGTCTGCGGGCGGTAATGAAAATTCATGTCAAAAACCGCTGTTGTGAAGTTCTTCAAAGGAAAACCCAGATTCCTGACGACTGTAACCGCTTTCAGGAAGACTTCCGGCATAATTACAGCCGAACCGAAATTTAAAAATACCCCGCCGTCATTCAAATCGATCAAGTTCTGACAGAAGATACGGAAGTCTCTCATCGAGCAATCTCCGATTGCAGCACCATCCGCAGTTTCGTGCTGATGAACAATATCCGTACCCAAAGCAACGTGAACCGTGAATGGAATTTTATTTTTGCAGGCAGAAGCAAAAAGAGAAAGATCATTATTGGGAGCATTAGATTCCAGTAGATTTTTCCCGATCGCTTCTCCGAAACCCAGCTTTTTTCTGGAAGCTTCTTTTATCAGCAGGTTTATTCCATCACAGGTTTCTTCTGCCATTCCAAAAGAACCATCTTCCAGCGCACCCGCCACATCTTCAGATGTTTTTCCGAACTTTGCAATCTCAAAATCGTGAATTGCCACAGAACCGTTCGATGCAAGAGCTTTGACCATGCCCAGTTCCACCATCTCGATTATGAACGGGGAAAGTCCGCACTTGATTACATGTCCGCCAAGGGCAATGATAACAGGCTTGTTGCTTTTATATGCAGAAATGCATTTATCTACTAATTCTTTAATATCCTTCGCCGCAAGTATATTTGGAAGATTTTCGTATAATCCTGTTTGGGAGGATGTATCGGCAAAATCCTTAATATGAACTTTGCTGGGTCTGTCTTTGATCGAATATTTGTTTAATCCGCTCAGATCGATTTCTTTAAATTTGCTCATAATTTCTTATTCCATTTTTTCATTCAACTTAGAGGAAAATTTATTTCTGAAATCCGAAAATCTGTCATCGAGGATAGACTGTCTTGCTTTTTTTATAAGTTCCATATAGAAATGCAGACTGTGGATTGAAGCCAGTCTCATTCCCAGAATTTCATCTACACTGAACAGATGACGAATATATGCACGGCTGAAATTTCGGCAAGTATAACATTCACATTCGGGATCAACAGGCGAAAGATCTTCTTTATAACGTGCAGATTTTATTATCATTTTTCCATTTCTGGTAAAGATCGTTCCCTTTCGAGCATTGCGGGTTGGCATTACACAATCGAACATATCACAGCCGTTTGCAATATTATTTAAAAGGTCGAGCGGAGTGCCCACTCCCATCAAATACCGTGGTTTATTTTGTGGAAGAATATTATTCAGGAACTCCGTTATTTCCAGCAGTTCTTCTTTTGGTTCTCCCACTGCGAGTCCACCGATAGAGTAGCCGGGGAAATCCATTTCCATAAGTTTCTTTGCACTTTCTTCCCGCAGATCTTTATAAATTCCACCTTGAACTATTCCAAATAGTGCTTGCCCGTTTTCCTGTCTGTGTGCGTCTTTCCCGCGTTTTGCCCAATCCAATGTGGTTTTTAAAGAATCCGCCACATATTTCCTGGTTGCCGGATATGGCGGGCATTCATCGAAAGACATGATGATGTCTGCACCAATTGCATTCTGAATTTCTATCACTTTTTCGGGAGTGAACATATGATAACTGCCGTCGATGTGAGATTGGAATCGAACTCCTTCCGGCGTGATCTTCCTTAAACCTTTCAGACTCATAACCTGGAAACCACCGCTGTCTGTAAGGATGGGTTTATTCCAATTCATGAATTTATGCAGTCCGCCAGCTTTTTGGATCAACTGATGTCCGGGTCTCAGGTAAAGATGATATGTATTGCCTAAAATAACCTGAGCACCGATTTTTTCAAGATCGGCAGGATCAAGGGTTTTAACCGTTGCCCTGGTTCCCACCGGCATGAATATCGGCGTTTCTATCTTTCCATGAGGTGTTTCCAAAACCGCTGCTCTGGCATTTCCACTTCTGCCTTTCAAAGTGAATTCGAAAATATTATCCTCCTAAACTCAAATAATTACCTGCTCTCAGCTTCCTGCTGCCGGATAGCTATGTTTCTTGAGAATATCCTGTTTATATCGTTCCAGAAAGCAAAAACCATCAAAAATACCAGGATGAACAAACCTATATTCTGCATCGCTATCTGAATCCTCAATGAGAGCGGTTTCTTCTGTATCCCTTCAATAAAACAGAAAAATATCTGCCCGCCATCCAGGATGGGGATCGGAAGCAAATTCATGATCATCAGAATGATACTTATCATTCCAATGAAAGCCAGTATCGTATCCAAACCCTTCTTTGCTGTTTGCTGAGACATGGTGTATAACATCACAGGTCCGCCAAGGTTAGCTTTAATCGCTTTTGGTTTTGTGATAAGTTTGATCAGCATAGAATAATTTACAGTAACGAAATTAATAGTCGTGAAAGCTCCGTAAACTATTGATTCACCGGGATTGTAACGCTCTTCTATTTTAATTGGAAGTTCCTGAATTATTCCGATTATCCTGTTGCTGTCCAAAAGATTTTCTTCTAATTTCAATGATTTTTCAAAAACATTATCGCTGCGCTTTATCTTCAGTTTAACTTCCTCCCGGGAACTTTCTGTAATGATCTCACGCATCTCATACCAGTCTTTCACATCTATTCCATCTACAGAAAGTATCTCGTCACCCTTCATTAATCCGGCTTTGTAAGCAGGTAAGCCCGGAGCTACATCTCCCACCACAGCAGGCGAAAAAGGCAATATTTCTGTATACCATGTTTCCTGTTTAATTTTTCCTGATGATATATCTACTATCTCGTTGTTTCTTCTAACTCTGATGTAGTTCATTTCGTCCGGTTTCGTGTGTTGAACGATCTGACTCCAGCCTTGAACGGTGTTATCATTAACTTCCAGTATTTCATCATTCACCTGAACAAAGTCAACTATCTCGGTAATTATTTTCCCAACTACCGGAAGATGGTCTTCAAAGCTTCTTCCCACGGCAAAAGATGCGATGAACATTATTACAGCAAATACTAAGTTGAAGAATGGACCTGCAAATGCTATTATAGCCCGTTGCCACCATTTCTTTGATTTAAAAGAATCTTCGGATCCTTCTGCTTTCTCATCCGGATTTTCACCTTTCATTTTCAAATATCCGCCAAGTGGAATAAGTGAAATACGATATTCGGTTTTATCTTTTTTGAATCCAATAAGTTTGGGTCCGAAACCGATAGAGAATTTTTCCACTTCTACTCCGAAAATCCTGGCTGCAACAAAATGTCCCGTTTCGTGAACTATTACCAGAATTCCAAGTGCTGCCAGAGCACCAATAATATTAAGCATTATACTCCCTTCATATCCATTTTTTTTATTGTTCCAATTCGTAATTCCAAAGGCTCAGGTCAAGTTTTTTAACAAGCAGGAATGTATAGATCAACTATCTATGCTGAAGTTAGACAAAGGCTTTGATATGTTATTGGTTACCAAGCTGGGGCTTGGTAACCAGAGACGAGAGAGCTGGAGATTGATAACCAGAGTTAAAAATCTTTTTATAGTAAACTCAATGCCTTTGAAATTCGATTTTTACTTTGACAATAATAAGTAAATTTTAAATAAAGCAATTTAGAAAATATGTGATCAAGGAAATTGAAAAAATAGATGAAGACTTTTTTTCTATTGTGTTTAACAGTTCTCTTAATCCTTTCCTGCACTAAGGAAGAGCCGGAAGAAATCGATCCCTTTATTTATGTTACCGGTTCAATAAAATCCGGTCAAACCCTTGCCAGCATTATGATAGAGAAAAATATCGAGAATGCAAAAGTCTATGAAGTAGTGAACAAACTCGATTCGATTTACAATCTGCGCCGTTCACATCCTGCAGATAGTTTTATCGTGAAAATGGACACTCTCGATATTATACACGAACTTATTTATATTCCGGATAAAATTCACACCTATCGTGTGATTCGAGATACTTCCAATATTTTTTTCACCCGGATAGACACTCTGCAAACCACTATCAAGATCGATGTATGCCGGGGAGAAATAATAAGTTCCCTTTATCAATCGATCATAGATGGAGGAGAAGGTCCTGCAGTGGCTGTTATGTTCAGCCAGATATTCCAATGGGATATAGATTTTTTCATAGACCCGCAAAAGGGCGATCAATTCCAATTTGCCTACGAACAAATAGTAAACGAAAACGGGGATTTCATAGAATACGGCGAAATCCTGGTAGCAAATTATTCCAGCAGAAACTATGATAACATAGCATATCGATATACAAATAAAAAAGGACTTTCAAAGTATTATGATGATTCCGGGAAATCATTTCAGAAAGCCTTCCTGAAATCACCTTTGAACTACAAAAGAATATCTTCCTATTTTGGAATAAGAAGACACCCGATCACAAAAAAAACATGGATGCATAACGGTGTGGATTATGCTGCTGCTTATGGAACTCCTGTAGAAGCCTCTGCAGACGGCACCATTATCCATCGAGGTTGGAAAGGCGGACATCCCACAGTTGGCGGAAGGAAAGGCGGATATGGAAAAACCATTATGATACGCCATTCAAATGGATATAAAACACTTTACGGTCATCTGAGCAGCTATGGAAAATACAGGGTGGGAAACAGAGTAAAACAGCACGATGTTATCGGCTATGTCGGATCGACAGGACTTTCTACTGGCAATCATCTTCATTATACGATTTATCAATATGGAAAAGCAATCAATCCGTTAAAATTAAAAAATGTTTCGGGACCGCCTGTTCCAAAGAAAGAAATGGATAACTTCAAAACCGTTGTAGATAGTTTGAAAAAATTAGTGATAACAGACAGCATCAGTGTTAATAGCTTGTAAAATCTTTAATCAAAAAGCGGAACTAAATATAATGTTCGCATATAGAAGTAGGTCAATTTTTATATAAGTTTAAGTTATATAAAATATTATTGACAATAAAACCTGTTTCTAATGTTCTTGTGAAAATTTTTATTTTAAGATAGGAAAAAGATAAAAAAGATAAAGGAGAAGTGTATGAAGCTAAACTATGCCAGATTGGGAATTTTCCTGATTTTATTGGTTTTAAGCTTCCTTCTATTACCACAAACATCCCACGCTGCAATTGACAAAACAGAGTACATTATCGAAAACTTGCAGTCACACGACATTCCCAATGATGACGGATCGGGACTGGTGATAAGTTGGAAACCATTACCAAAGGAAAGGAGAATCATAGAATACCGCATATATCGCGGGATCACAAAGGATTCTCTTTTTTATATCGGGAGAATCGATGTTAACGTAAAAACCGGTGTCCTCGCTGACGAGATGTATTTTTACGATACCGATTTCAATTACTTCATAGACACATCATCAAGAGGAAAACTGAGAAAAGAAAAAGGACAGGGGAAAGACAGTCCTCTCTATCGCGGTTATCCACGAGACATAAAGATCGTGGGACCACAGTTGGAACATTACGACGTCCTGGGAGTTATCCCGGAAAAAGATTTCTATTATCACAGCAGGAAGACAGAACAAATTGCAGATGGTGATACAACAGTATATGCCGGACTGAAGTTACGTGAATTTCAACAACTGCCAAAGAAATTGATACCGGATCACGAATATTTCTACACTGTTGTGGCAGTAAACGAAGCTCGAAGATATTTTCCTCATGCAAAACCGGTACTCGGCATACCGAGAGAAAATTCACCGGAAAAAACACAGGAATTCTATGCTGTTTATGTTCAGGATAAGAACAGACTTCAATTCGAATGGTCACTTCCAACCTTTACAGATGATATGTTTTATCACCGTGTGTATATGATGAAAAAGAAAGACCTCGATAAATTTGATGAATACCTGGAATATCTCGATGAAGTTGAAAAGAACGACCTGGCAATGAAAAACGATTCCACAATAACTGCACTCGATAGAACCGTGGAAAACCCTGCAGAGCTTATCTTCCAGCGATATTCCGGTTATCCATATATTCCGGTTAAAACATTATCGATAAACCCCGTGAATGGGAAGATCATTGGAGAAAGAAAATATCCGAACATCTTTACCGGGGAAGAATATGAAGTAGATGTAGATATCGATGTCGATAATATTGAAGATCATTGTTTTGTTTTTTCTCTTTATGATCAGGCAACTTATGAAACCTTTTCCGATGTTTCGTTCGTCGAGATCATAGATTCTTCCGTGTTGCCTGTTATCCCGCCGTTCAAAGTTATCGATCGTGAAAGCGATAAGGGTGATTATAACACAGTGATGTGGGGCAAACCGGTTGTATATTTAACAAATTCCAGCTATTTAAACGAAGATAAAACAAGACTGCAGGTTAATTATGAATGCAAAACTAATAACGATTACAAAGTTAGAAATATTTTCTTCACAGTATTTGATGAAGAAGGAAAAGAGATCGACAGAATAAACGAATTCTTCCTGGATAACAAAATAAAGGTGAAACTTCCAAAAGACAGCGATAAAAGCCAAACTCTTTTCTTTGAAATGAAATTCAAATGCAACAAGGATATTGGAGACGATTATATCCTTACGCAGACTCTGGCTTTTGATGAAAAATCCAAATCTCTTTACCCTGGAAATGTTTTCCTGGGAGATGAAGACCTTCTGGAAAACAGCTACTATATTTATAAACATAATTACTTTGACCAAGAATGGCGTATTTCCAAAAAAGTTGTAGGAACCCAGAGAGAGATCTTTGATAATGTAAGATATTTGAATTCTCACTTCAAAATTGTAAAACATTTTGATGCTGACAAAAAACTCTTTCTTTTCAGTCCTTCTTTTAGCATACGGCATATAGAAGGTAAACCAGATGAAACAATAGGTTCAAACCTGTTCCCTTCTGAAATAGAGAAGAACTTGAAAGCGTATGAAGATGAAATCGCAAAATTAACAGTTAGTAAAGATACACTTAATACACAGGAAGAGATCGATCAGGTAGATGAAGATATCAAGAGTTACCGGGAACAAATAGAATTAATGACTACTAATCCTATTCTGAAAGAAGCAGACAGTTTTAAGAATTCAAAGAAAAGATTGAAATTCCTGGATAAGATACGTCATTTCGCCAAGAATACATTTGAATATAAAATAGTGAAAACCGATGGAAAAGGACATTTTTCAGAATCGGATATTTATGTTCGCACAAAAGTGACTTCTGCCGATGAAAAAGATAAATATGCTGCATATTTCACAGGTTTTGGCAAAAATCATTTCACACCGCGTTCTAACTGGTTCAAGAAAAAAATGCTGCCGGCATTAATTGCTTCACTTCTCTTTGGAATGCTGGTATTTGTAATGATCGGAAAAGCAAAGAAAGGACATAACCTTTTTGTTCGCCCGATAGCAGGAATCGAAGAGATCGATAATGCGATCGGTCGTGCAACAGAGATGGGGAAACCAATCCTGTTCGTTCCGGGACTTGCCGGTATCAGTGATGTGGCAACTCTGGCAGGTCTTGCAATTTTGGGAAAAGTGGCAAAAAAAGCAGCAGAATATGATACAAAGATCCTTGTTCCCTGCCGAGATTACCTGGTACTGCCAATAGCTCAGGAAATAGTTAAGGAAGCTCATTATGAAGCTGGCAGACCGGATACTTTTGATAAATCGAGTGTGTTTTTTATCACCACCACTCAATTTGCATTCGTTGCCGGTGTGAACGGTATCATGATCCGTGAAAAAACAGCGACTAACTTTTATATGGGAATGTTCTGGGCAGAAGCTCTTCTGATGACGGAAACAGGCAGCACAACCGGAGCGATCCAGATAGCCGGTACGGATGCAGTAACGCAGATACCTTTCTTCATTACAACCTGCGACTACACACTGATAGGTGAAGAATTATATGCTGCCTCTGCATACCTGGCAAGAGAACCACTGCAATTGGGAACACTGAAAGCTGTGGATTATTTTAAATTAATTGTATTGATCTTTGTGATCTCAGGAACAATTCTTTCCACTACACATCTAACGTTTCTGATCAATGCTTTCCCGGAAAAATAGGAGGATAAATGAAAAGACAAATACCACTGTTGATAGTGATAATACTGGGATTTATGTTTGCCATGCATACATTTATTCCTCACAAAGCCTCGGCTGACTTTTATGATTGGTATCAAACCTGGATAAAAGCCATTTCACCTTTCATGGTTCTATTGGGAATTATGAGCCTTTTCATGGTTCACACAACAAAAATAAAACGGAAAGTTCCGAACTGGCAATATAGTTTGATAACCTTGGTCGCATTGGTTGGAACCGGTACCGTAGGATTTATCTGGGGAACTCAGGAAGGAACACCATTTATGTGGCTTTTCAAGAATGTACAGATGCCGATGGGTGCAACAATGTTCTCTCTTCTGGCGTTCTACATAGCTTCTGCTGCATACAAAGCATTCCGCGCTCGTTCTATCGAAGCAACTGTTCTTCTTATAGCTGCAATGATAGTTATGCTGGGTCAGGTTCCTATCGGAATAAAAATATCGAAATTGATACCCGAAGCATCTCAATGGATATTGAACGTTCCAAATCTGGCTGCGAAGAGAGGAATAGCTCTTGGAGTTGGATTGGGAATGACTGCTACATCCCTGAAGATACTGCTTGGCATTGAACGTACATACCTGGGTGGAGGTGATTAATATGGCAAAAGAAAAAATGAGCTTTTTCGATAGAATGCAAGTTCTGGATAGACGTTATATTTACATTGTGGTTGCCCTGGCTATAATTATTCCACTTATCATACCGTTCAATTCAAGAACGTATGTAACAGCACCTACAGAGAATGTTTATAAAAAGATCGATTCTTTTGCAGGTAGAAAAGATAGAGCCATCCTGATGTGTTTCTCTCATGATGCATCTACAATGGCAGAACTTTTCCCGATGGAAGTATCGATATTAAGACACTGTTTTGAAAGAAAAGTGCAGGTCTTCACGATCTGCTTTACGCCGGCTGCAAAACCTTTGATGGATTATGCTATCCAAACTGCAAAAGAAGAATACAATGTTCAGTCCGGTATAGATTACTGCAACTTCGGGTATAAACCTTACGGTTTGTTCCTACCCATTCTTCTGGGCATGGGAGATGACATAGCCGAAGCGGTGGATACCGATGATGAAGGCAGGAAGATATCAAATCTGGAAATCATGAAAGAGATCAAGAACTACAATGAAATGAACCTGGTAGTCGACTTTGCAGCCTCTGCTGCTGTTTATGCGTGGATAACCTATGCAAGAGCACGGTTCGGAGCAAATGTAGCTGCCGGAATTACTGCCGTGATGGCTGCCGATAACTATCCGTATCTGCAAACCGGTCAGCTTATCGGAATGTTAGCCGGATTAAAAGGTGCAGCCGAATACGAGAAGCTGGTGGATGTGTTTGCCACGCATAAAGAACTGGATTCCAACGGTGTATTGCAGCCTGCCTCGCGTGAGTTCAGCAAAGAGATCATTAAAGAAAGTTGGATAAAACTATCTGACATAAAAAATCGTCAGCATAAAAAAGCACGGATCGGTATGAATGCCCAAACCGTTGCTCACATTATGATAATAGTCTTTATTATACTGGGAAATATCGGTTAT
>JAUVLE010000275.1 GCA_030595905.1 Candidatus Cloacimonadota bacterium
GGAATTTATTTCTATAATTTGAATATTAATGGAAAAACAGTAGCATCAAATAAGATGCTCTTACTTAAATAATTTTGGAGTTTTGGAGTGCATCAACCGCTTGCCCCGTTGTTATAACTGGGGTGTTGATGCCAAGCAATAAAGTTGCTTCTAATGGATGAGTTGCAAACAACTCAAAAACAACACGCTTGCCCCGTAAGGAAGAATGACTGTATCGGGGGTTGTTTTACTCCATAAAGAGGACGAATATGAAAAAAATAATTTGTGCTATCGGAATCTTGCTCATAGCTTTTTCTGTTTCTGCAATAGATTCAGACATCAGCGATGAAGATTTCATCTCGCTTGCTCATTCTTCGATAAAAGCGGATAGTATAAGTTTCTGTACTTTCGAAGATGTTAGATTCGCCCAATACGATGATGAAGAAGGCAATCGGGTTTTCTTCATCATTTCTTCTGATTTTTCCAATCCCGTAGGATACGAAGGCATCACAAATGTCGGAATTAGTCTGGATGAAACAGGGAAGGTATTATCCGTTAAAATCCTTTCCAGCGAAGATACACCCTCTTTTGTGAAAAGAGTTAAAAGAAAATGGTTCTTAAACCAGTTTATCGGATATTCTGAAAAGAAAAATATCAAGATGATCACCGGTGCTACAAAAACTTGTAAAGCAGTAAAAATTTCTATTGAAGAATCTGTTGAGAAATTTAATCTTGTCATTAAAAGATAATTTATTAATATGAAATTATCGGTTTTAAAATAGAGTTGAATTTCAAACTAATTGAATGAGGTTAATATGTTTAAATATGAAAGAAAGTTCTTTAGAGCTGTTTTATTCATTATCTTTATGATTGTTCTTAGCAGCAATTTTGTTTTTGCTGAGGATTCTTATTTTTTTGAGGATATTTGTCATTCTAATTTTCGTGTGGAAAGAGATTCCATACCTTTTGCACCACCCGTAAACTACACGGCAGGAGATCATCCTGAATCGATCTTTTGCGCAGATCTGGATATGGATGGAGATTTGGACATGGTTGTGGCAAACAATTTTGGGTATGATGTCTCCATTTTGATAAATAATGGCAATGGAACATTTGAGGCTCCGGTTAACTACCCGGCAGGAGATAATCCTTTTTCTGTCTATTGTGCTGATTTGGACGGAGATAATGATATCGATATCGCTGTGGCAAGCTACTATGAGATTGCTGTCTTATTAAATAACGGAGACGGAACCTTTGAAGGACCGGATATCTATGGAGAAGGGGCAAATCATTTCTATTTCATTTGTTGTGCGGATTTAGACGGAGATTCGTATCCGGAACTGGTTGCTGCAGATCCTCACGGATTTAATGGTGTATTTATCCTGATTAATAATGGAGATGGTACATTTATTTATGATTATAATAATTACTGGGTAGGAGGAATTTGGCCGTGGTCTGTTTCCTGTTCCGACCTGGATGGAGATGATGATCTTGATATGGCTGTTGCAAATCACAATAGTAATAATGTTTCAATTTTTATCAATAATGGAGATGGAACTTTTGAGGATGCTGTTAGTTACGCAACTGGAGCTAATTCACGTTTTGTTTATACTGCCGATTTTGATAATGATCTGGATATTGATTTGGCAGTAGCTAATAGCGGCAGCGATGATGTTTCTATTCTTATGAACAATGGAGATGGGACTTTTGGAACCGCCGTGAATTATTTAACTGGCGATGGACCTGTTTCTATATTTTGCTCGGATTTGGATGGAGATAATGATATTGATCTCGCTGTGGCAAATTGTACCAGTCATAATGTCTCTATCTTAACAAATAATGGTGACGGAACTTATGACAGTGCTGTTTATTATGCAACGGGAACCGGAGCTCAATCTGTGTTCGGTGGTGATCTGGATGCGGACGAAGATATCGACCTGACTGTGGCAAACTGGAGTGGTGATAATGTTTCCGTTTTATTTAATTTAACACAAAATCCTGCCAACCAGCCACCTGAACCTTTTTCACTTATTTCTCCAATAGATGGTAGCACTGTTTCTCAACAAGTTATTTTCGATTGGGAAGACGCTGTCGATCCGAATCCCGCTGATCAAGTTACTTACGACCTTTATATAAGCACCTCAATCGAATTTCACCCGGACTCTACTATTATTAACAGCGATCTACAAATCAGTCAATATACGGAAACAATGAATTCCGGTATTTATTATTGGAAGGTAAAAGCCATGGATAACTGGGGAGCAGAAACATGGTCAAATCAAACCTGGAGTTTTAGTGTTACTTCTGTATCTGTTGAAGAAGATTTAACCGAGATGCCTTCATTCGTTTCTCAAAACTATCCCAATCCGTTCAATCCGGCAGTTGCCGGAGCCGGTCGCAGTCCTGCAACAACAATTTCTTTTAATGTTTCTCGCAAAGACGCAGAGGACGCAAAGATAGAAATTTATAATATCAAAGGTCAGAAAATTAAACAATATTCAATTTTCAATAATCAATCTTCAATTGTTTGGGATGGAAATGACGATAACAATCAACCGGTCGCATCAGGAATTTATTTGTATCGATTAAATGTAAATGGGAAAACAGTTGCATCCAAGAAAATGCTCTTGATGAAATAATTAGCCGCGAAGTTCACTAAGAAGCACTAAGATAAAGAACAAAATTTTTAGCGTTGCTTTGTGTTCTTAGTGGCAAAAAAGGAGAGAAAAATGAAAACAATGAGAATATTTATCGTATTAAGTTTGCTGTGCTTTCTAATGTTATTACCATCATTATCACATGCACAGCTTACAGGAATTAAGTATATTGGGGGAACAAGTCCTGATTACACTACAATTGAATCCGCTATCAATGACCTGAACTCGCAGGGAGTTGGCATGGGTGGTGTAAACTTCCTGATCAGTGACGGTGTTTATGCGGAAAATGAAAACCTGATGATTTGCGATGTTGCAGGAACAAATGATAATCCTGTTATATTCCAACCTGACATCGATGCAAATGTAGAGATAAACATAACTTTAACACAAACCTTTAATTATGGTCTTAGAATTCATAATTCCGATTACATTAGTTTTAATGGCGAACCTTACGGCAGCAATGATGAAAGCAGGAATATGAGAATAAATGGCTGGAGATCTTCGGACGATCTTGAAGTTCAAACTATTTGGATTTCAAACGGCTCCGATCATTGCAGTTTAAAGAATATGATAATTTTT